>JAHIKF010000290.1 GCA_018897875.1 Pseudomonadota bacterium
GCACATAAGGCAGCTTGGGTTGGCACTACATTTCCGCCCTTCCCCCAAGTGCCACCTAACAATTTCAAAGAGTTATAGCTCTAGTTGGGTTTATAACTGTCGAAAATGAGTAATAAGTGCGTTCCCGGATTTTTTGAAAGCTCGGGTGCTAAGTGAACAGCATTGCCCCTAACCCCCCTTAAGAAAAGGGGGGAACTATGAGGAATAGCTATTAAAGTCCCCCTTTGGAAAAGGGGGATTTAAGAACCGGCAACTGGAAGGAATTTATGGCAAACGCTATAAGTTCTTGTTTTTGCTGATAGCTGACTGCTGAACGCTGAACGCTCACATTATCAAAACCCGGCACCCTTTACGCCGAATTATCCAAGATAGGGACCTGCGGTCCCCGGCGATTCCCATTGACGGGTCCAGGCGACCCGGTTTATGATCAACCATTGATGGAGGCGCCACCCGGACCTCGCCGGGGCTCATGGCGAGTTGCAGTCTCAGAGGGCCTTGCTTTAGGCGTGGTGCGGCTTAGATGGGCGCCAGCCCTGGAGGGCGGCCACGCAGGTCCGCCCTTTCCAAGATATCCGGTGGATGGCAACTCGGTATCAGGGCGACTTAACCGGCTCGGGGCGCCGGCGATTACCTCTGAGCATGGAGTTCGGCTCCCGGTCAGGCCGGAGCGGATGCCGGCGGCCCTCAACCGGACTAGAGCAATTGCCAAAAATTTTTTCCGTTATGGGAAGCCTTATAATCCCCCCTGCCCCCCTTTAAAAAAGGGGGGAGCTGCAAGGAATTGCTGTTAAAGTCCCCCTTTGAAGAAGTGGGATTTAGGTGGATTTGAGAACCTCCAAACGGAAGGAATTTATGGCAAACGCTATAACTTCCACGATTTTGCGGCGGTGTCTTGGCACAACCTAAACCTCCCTTAACGCCGGACCTGACCTCCCACCCTCTTGAGACCCTGGAGGGGACGGTGGAGCGCCTCACCTTCGCCGACCCGTCGAGCCACTACGCCGTGGTGCGCCTCCGGGTCAAGGGGCGCCGCCAGCCCGCCACCGTGGTGGGGCCTTTGGCCGCTGTCAAGGAAGGGGAACAGCTCCACCTCAAGGGCCGCTACGAGGTGCATCCCAAGTGGGGGGAGCAGTTCCGGGTGGTGTGGTGGTACGCGGTGCTCCCCGCCACCGTGTCCGGCATCGAAAAATATCTGGCCTCGGGGCTCATCAAGGGCATCGGCCCCGAACTGGCCCAGCGCCTGGTGGCCCATTTCGGGGGCGAGACCCTGACGGTGATCGACGACCACCCGGAGCGCCTGACGGAGGTGTCCGGGATCGGGCCTAAGAAGATGGACCAGATTCGCCGGGACTGGCAAACCCATAAAGCGGCCCGGGAGGTGCTGGTGGCGCTGCAGGGCCTGGGCGTGGGTATGGCCATGGCCACCAAAATCTATCAGCAGTATGGCGATCAGGCGGTGGAAGTGGTGACCACCAACCCCTATCAACTGGCCCTGGACATCCACGGCCTGGGGTTTCTCACTGCCGACCGCCTGGCCGGCCGCCTCAACCTTGACCCCCTGACCCCGGCCCGCCTGGCCGCGGGGCTGCTGCACCTTCTGGACACCATGGCCGGGGAAGGCCACGTCTACGTCCCGGAAGAGGTGCTCCTGAGCCGGACCGAGGCATTGCTCCATGTCCCCCGCCCGCCCCTGTTGGGGACCCTGGAGGACCTGGCCCGGGCCGGGCGGGTGGTGCTGCCGGAGCTGCCGGGCGGCCGGGGCGTCTACAAAAAACCCGCCTGGGTGGCGGAAACCGGGGTGGCCCAATCCCTGGGGCGCCTGCTCACGGCCGGGGGGAGCCACCCGCCGCTCCATCTCGAGGACCTCATCGCCCGGGTCCAGCAGCAGCGCGGTTTGACCCTGGCCCCGGAGCAGGCCAAGGCTGTGGCCGCGGCCCTCACGGACAAGGTGCTGGTCATTACCGGCGGCCCCGGCACCGGCAAGACCACCATTGTCAGCTGCATCCTGGACCTTTACCAGGGCCTGGGCGCCCGGGTCCTGCTCATGGCCCCCACCGGCCGGGCCGCCAAGCGCCTGAGCGAGACCACCGGCATGACCGCCACCACCATCCACCGGGCCCTGGAATTTTCCCCCCAGACCGGCGGCTTCCGCCGCGGCCCGGCGGAGCCTCTGAAGGCGGAAGTGGTGGTGGTGGATGAGACCTCCATGGTGGATACCTACCTGATGTACCACCTGCTCCGGGCCGTGCCCGTTGCGGCCCGCCTCATCCTGGTGGGGGACGCCCACCAGCTCCCGGCAGTGGGCCCGGGCAACATCCTCAAAGACCTGATCGATTCCGGGGTCGTCAAGGTGGCCCGCCTCACCCAGATCTACCGCCAGGCCAAAGAGAGCCTCATCGTGGTGAACGCCCACCGCATCAATCAGGGGGAATACCCCGTTCTGCCCCAGAAGTTCGGCAAAGACGACTTCGTCTTCCTGGAACTGGATGATCCCGAGGCCCTCAAGGCCAGGCTCCTGGACCTGGTGGCCGAGGAACTGCCCCGGCGCTACGGGTTGGACCCCCTGCGAGACCTCCAGGTGATTACGCCCATGCATCGGGGACCGGTGGGCATCCAGACCCTCAACCACGAGCTGCAGCAGCGTCTCAACCCCGAGAGCGACCGCTGGTCTTGGGGCGGCCGGGTTTACCGCCGCCATGACAAGGTCATGCAACTGAGGAATAATTATTACAAAGAAGTATTTAACGGCGATATCGGCCAGGTTTGCGGGTTTTTGGGCGCCACCGGCCAGCTCCAGGTGGATTTTGACGGCCGGGTGATCACCTATGATCCCGGAGAGAGGGAAGATCTTACCCTGGCTTACGCGGTGACGGTGCACAAGGCCCAGGGCAGCGAGTTTCCCGCCGTGGCGCTGGTGCTCACTACCCACCACTATATGATGCTGCAGCGAAACCTCCTGTACACCGCCCTCACCCGGGGGCGCCGCCTGGTGGTTATCCTGGGCAGCAAGCGGGCCCTCGGCATGGCCATCAGGAATGACCGGCCGGTGCGGCGGTACACCCACCTGGCGGCCCGCCTGCGGGAAACCCTGGCCCCGGCAACGGGGTAAAAAGGCTTGACAATTACGCCTCGCAAGAGCACAATCAATATTTGATGGGGGATACGCGTGGTAACTGATCTGTTTAACACCCTGGAACAGAAACTGGAACTGGTCTTAAGCAAAGTAAACACCTTGCAAAAGGCCAACGCGGCGCTGCAAAAGACCCTGGGCGAAAAGGAACAGGCCCTCAAGGAAGCCGAGGCGACGTTGGCCCGGGTCTCCCAGGAACGGGAGACGGTCCGGGAGCGGATCGATAAGATCCTCAACCGCTTAAAGATTATCGATACGGGAGAATCGGCATAGATCCGGTCCAGGAGCCCACGCCGGTGACGGTGGAAATATTGGGCCGTACCTTCACCTTAAAGGGGAGCATGCCTCAGGAGAGCCTGCAGGCGGTGGCGCGGGAGGTTGATGCCCAGCTACGCGAATTGCAGCAGGCCTTTCCCACCAGGGCCTTGAGTGACCTGGCAATCCTGGCGGCACTGAATCTGGCCTATGATTGTTTGGAGAGTAAGGAGGACCATCAACAGCTCCAAACCGAAATCGAGACGCGGTCCAAACAATTAATCCAAATACTGGAGGCAAGCGACTCATCTTTTCTCCCCGGCCCGTGACGCCACCCGGAGACCTTCCGGCTCAAAGGGGTGTTGGAGTCCCGGCAGAAAAGACCTGGAAAGAGGAAAAGGACGAGGACGACAGGAAAGTATTCCGGGCGGCAGCAAAACGACGTTCCGGTCAGAAATAATGCCCCTGGCGGAAACAAGGCCAGCAGACCCAATATCCTGTAATATTTAGTGGGATATCAATAAGATATTAGTGGGGCAGCGTCACAGTATACCCGAGCGTTGTAAGATCTAAGGCTATGTAGTGTAAATTATGATTTATAGTGCTGGTGAGAAATCACCGGCATTGCCGTTATAATCTTCCGCCCTCGAAGCATCCTACGTGGCCCACCCTGCCACCGCCCACCGTCTTGGCCTCTCCCGGGTATATTAGATCGAAATTTGCTCCGTCCCGACCATGGGCGGGACTGTCACCGTTTGCAGGGGAGTAATCTATCATAAGGGAATTTACATGACCATATGGCATTTTATCGTTGAATTTCTTCTGTTGGGCCTCGGGTTTTTGGGTGGTTTTTTCTATCGCAAGTACGTGATGGACAGCCACCAGCAATCTTTGGAGGCGCTGGGCAAGAAGATCCTGGATGAAGCCCGCAAAGAAGCCGACAGCCTCAGGAAAGAGGCCAAGCTCCAGGCCAAAGACCAGCTCTTACAGATGAAGATGGACTTTGAAAAGGAGACCCACGAGCGGCGCCACGAACTCAACCAGCTGGAGCGTCGCATCCTCCAGAAGGAGGAAAACCTGGAGAAGAAAGGGGCGCTTCTGGATGAACGGGAGACCGAACTGATCAAGCAGCATAAGCTGGCGGCCAGGCAGGAAGAGGAGCTGAAGGTCCAGAACGAGCGCTACCAGCACCTGGTGGCGGAACAGACCGCCCGCCTGGAGCAACTGGCCGGTATGAGCGCCACCGAGGCCAAGGAATATCTCCTCCAGTCCATGGAGCGGGAAATCCGGGCCGACGCCGCCCGCCTGGTGAAGCGCATCGAAACCGAGGCGAAGGAGCATGCCGACCGCAAGGCCAAGGATATCATCGCCCTGGCCATCAAACGCTATGCTTCGGACTATGTGGCCGAGCAGACCGTCTCGGTGGTGGCCCTGCCCAACGAAGAGATGAAAGGGCGCATTATCGGCCGGGAAGGCCGCAACATCCGCGCCCTGGAAGCCGCCACCGGGGTGGACATCATTATCGACGATACCCCGGAAGCGGTCATCTTGAGCGCCTTTAACCCGGTACGGCGCGAGGTGGCCCGGCGCAGCCTGGAACGGCTCATCTCCGACGGCCGCATCCATCCCGGGCGCATCGAAGAGATTGTCGAGAAGGTTACCCAGGAACTGGAGGTGAATATCCGGGAGGCCGGCGAGGAGGCCGCCTTCGACGCCGGGGTGCACGGGCTCCACCCGGAGCTGGTCAAGCTCCTGGGCAAGCTGAAGTTCCGCACCAGCTATGCCCAGAACGTCCTGCAACATTCGGTGGAGGTCTGCTACCTCTGCGGCATCATGGCCGCCGAACTGGGTCTCAATGTCAAGCACGCCAAGCGGGCCGGGTTACTCCATGACATCGGCAAGGCCGTGGACCAGGAGGCCGAGGGCGTGCATGCCCTCATCGGCGCCGACCTGGCCAAGCGCCACGGCGAGTCTCCCAAGGTGGTGCACGCCGTGGCGGCGCACCACGAAGATATCCCGCCCGAAAACATTTTGGCGGTCTTGGTCCAGGCGGCCGACACCCTGTCGGGGGCTCGCCCGGGCGCCCGGCGGGAGATGCTGGAGACCTACGTCAAGCGTTTGGAAGAACTGGAACGGGTGGCCCTGTCCTTCAGCGGCATCAGCAAATCCTACGCTATTCAGGCCGGCCGGGAAATCCGCCTCATCGTGGAGAGCGAGAAGGTCAACGACGAAGAGGCGGCCCTGCTCAGCCGGGAGGTGGCCAAGAAGATCGAGGCCGACCTCACCTATCCCGGGCAGATCAAGGTTACCGTCATCCGGGAGACCCGGTCGGTGGAATATGCCCGCTGAGGGTTGGTGAGTCCGTGAATATTCTGTTCATCGGCGATATCGTCGGGGCCCCGGGCCGCCGGGTGGTGGAAGAACTTCTGCCCCGAGCGGTGGACCGCTATTGCATCGACCTGGTGGTGGCCAACGGCGAAAATGCCTCCGGCGGCATCGGCATCACCCCCCAGGTGGCCGACTTCCTCCTGAACCAGGGGGTGGATGTGCTCACCAGCGGCAACCACATCTGGAAACACAAAGAGATCCTGGCGTATCTGGAGGACACCGACCGCCTGCTGCGCCCGGCTAATTACCCTCCGGAGACGACCCCGGGGCGGGGCCTGGCCATAGTGGAGACCGCCGCGGGTGAACCTGTGGCCATCATCAACCTGGAAGGCCGGGTCTTCATGAACGCCATCGAGTGCCCCTTTCGCACCGTGGACCTGCTCCTGGAGAGCCTCTCCCCGGAGGTGAAGGTCATCCTGGTGGACATGCACGCCGAGGCCACCAGCGAGAAACAGGCCATGGGCTGGCACTTGGACGGGCGGGTGAGCGCGGTGGTGGGCACCCACACCCACGTCCAGACCGCGGATGAGCGCATCCTGCCGGGTGGTACCGGCTATATCAGCGACGCCGGTATGACCGGCCCGGTGGACTCGGTCATCGGCATGAAACGGGAGATCATCCTGGAGCGCTTCCTGACCCAGCGCCCCCAGCCCTTCAGAGTGGCCACCCAGAATATGCAACTCCAGGGCGTGGTGCTGACAATCGACGCGCAGGGCCGCTGCCAGGAAGTCCACCGGGTACAACTGCCGCTAAAACCCTGATCACCGGTATGAGCCACGTCCTCCAAGTATTTCAGACCGTGCTGGCCTTTGCCTCGGTGGTCCTGTTGTGCGTGTTTTTGAAGTACCGGGGTATCATCAAGGCAGAGCACGGTCCCCTGTTTGCACAGTTGTTGACCCAGGTGGTGTTGCCGGTAGTGATCTTTTCCAAGCTGGCCACCCACCCGATTGCCCCCCGCCAGCTCTTGCTGGTGGTGAGCATGATCGTTGCGGTCATCGTCTGCCTGGGGGCGTCCTGGGGCGTCGGCCGAGTTCTGAGGCTGGACCGGGCCAAGACCGGCGCCTTGATGATCGCCTCTTCCTTCGGCTCTTCGACCCTCATCGGGTATCCTCTCATCCAGTACGCCTTCCCCCACAATCCCGAGGCGATGATCGATGCCATCCTGATCAGTGAATTGGGCGTGGGGCTGCCGATCTTTACCCTGTGCGTTTGGGTGGCCATGTACTTCGGCGAGGGGGCGGCGGCAGAGCCTGGGCGCCACCGCACAATCCTGTTGGACTATTTCCGGTCGCCCATCTTTATCGCCCTGGCGGCCGGGCTACTCATTTCGCCCCTGCACCTCAATCCGGAGAGCCCGTATCTGGCACCATTTTTCCAGGCGGCCGACATGGTGGGGGCGTCCATCGCCTTACTGGCCTGTCTGATTCTGGCCATAGAACTGGACCTCCGGTCGATGCGGCATATATGGCTGGTAGTGGTCATCTCCGCGGCCATTCAAATGGGCCTGCACCCCTTGGTGGCCGGCCTGCAGGCCGACTTTTACCACTTCACTCTCTTACAGCGTGAGGTGTTGGTGCTGGAGGCCGCCATGCCATCGGCCATCTTAGGGGTTGTCTTCGCCAGCCGTTACCGTTGCGCGGCGCATTTGAACGCGGTCCTGGTTTTTGGTAACATCCTGATCAGTCTGATTGCCGTACCGCTGGCCTTTTGGCTTCTCGGCCGGTGAGAATTTATCTCAGGATGTAATGAATTACGGTGCCGCCAGCTGATTTTTACCAAGAGCTGCACTGGGCCGCTTTGAGTATCAATTTTAATTTAATTAACCATTTTTTTTATAATTTTCGACATCTCTATCTTGACATTCTGATAGTTTGTATTTAGGATAAAACAAAATTCAGGAGAACTCATCTAAGATAAAGCCAAACCCATCGCGAGGTGGGGACGGAAAGCCACGGGTCTCTTCTAAGGATGGGAAGATAGCCGGGTTGCCTGGAAAAGGGTGACCCGGTTTTTTTATTTTTTGACAATGGCTGGCAAGCAGAATCCAGGAAGGATGGAGCGTGGTCTTGAATTCTTAAATGGCTTGGCTTAACGCAAATTAGCACCACCACTCTACGGAATAAGAGTGCGAACAGGACAAGGAGGTCCGAACGATGCACCCGGTTAAAACTCGCGCTAAAAGGAAGAGGACCGTTCTGGTTTTAGTCTTGGCGCTGGGTGTGGGTCTGCCCCCGCCGGCCCAGGCGTATTTACTGGACTTCACGGTTTCATCGATCAATCCGGTGGTCCTCATCTCTCATGCGGGTGGCTACCCCTCGAGACCTCCTCCGGTTGGAAGCGACCTCAAGGTTGTTGACGTTAGCCACCTAGGCGATCTAGGGCGTCAATTCAGTCCCACCATTACTCCCCCTCATAAAATTCTGAACTCCCCAACTGGGTCACTGGTCGATTATTGTTCAAATGTTCCTTCGGCTACCTCTGTATGGATGCATGGCGGCACATCCCCTCAAGGCTCCATAACTCTTCAGGGCGGCATTCCTCCCCTCAATATGTCTGGCGGTACGAGTCTATCAAGTGGCGGGTTTGGGACTGCCAGCGTCACGGAGCCAGCCCCTGTACGGGGCAATGCGTTTTTTTACCTGGCCGGTTCCAACTTCACAGACAACAAAAACGATGGTTTACTGGCTTACTTTGGCATTCCTCACCAGACTGCCAACGGTAACTTCGATCCAGGTTTTGCTGCGAGTTTCGCTTCAGCCCCCGGTGCGTTTACCGGCACCATGGTTACGAGCGGCAATATTCTCAATCATCTCGCCCCTTTTTCTTCCACCCTGCTGCTGCTGGGCAGCGGCCTGATGGGGCTGGTGGGACTGCGTTATCGGAGGAGACGAGGGTAGCAAACAGGCCCGGCGCCTCACCGGCTCGGTCCTGCTCCTGGTTAGCGGTTTAGCGGGCCTGGGGTTGATCCGCGGGCGCAAATTCTTTAAGCGTTAAAAAGCCTCACCCCCTCCGAGTGATTAAAGGCAGGGTTGCCCGCCAGTACGAACGGAGTTATTTCCGGGTGGCGGATGAAACCGAAGCGGAGGGAGCAAACCGAAAGAAGCCGGGCATTGAAGACTAGTTAGCTGGCGCCGGGTTCCAAAGACCAATCTGTGAAATTGCGGTTAAATCAAGCGCGGCGTTGGCGGATTGCCCATCTTACGACACTATAGTTACCGCCCATTTTGAACGCACAGGTCATATTAAACTATTATCTACCTAAATTGAGCGATACCAATTGGAAAGTTCAAAAATCAAGACTTGCAAGTATCCAACAAGACCATTTTTAGGGGAAAGCTCTCGAAAAAGTCCCTTTGAGGTTAAAACGCAGTCAGAAAAGCGTAAAGATTATCACCA
>JAHIKF010000291.1 GCA_018897875.1 Pseudomonadota bacterium
AGAGTTGGAATCCGAAATCCTGGGCTTGGGCCCTATAGAACCTCTGATGCAGGACAACTCCATCTCAGATATCTTAGTAAATCGAGCCGACGAAGTCTACAT
The DNA here is from genome assembly GCA_018897875.1 of Pseudomonadota bacterium. Lineage (GTDB taxonomy): Bacteria > Desulfobacterota > Desulfobaccia > Desulfobaccales > 0-14-0-80-60-11 > 0-14-0-80-60-11. The sequence goes on from JAHIKF010000291.1 coordinate 103, forward strand.
CGAACGGGGGGGGCATCTGGAGCTTACCGACGTGCAGTTTCGGGATAATGCCCACCTGTTAAAGATCATCAATAAAATTGTCGCCAATGTCGGGCGCCGCATTGATGAATCCTCCCCCATGGTAGACGCCAGGCTCCCTGACGGTTCCCGGGTAAACGCCATCATCCCCCCCTTAGCCTTGGATGGCCCGATACTGTCCATCAGACGCTTTATGGTGATGCGCCCCACTATGGAAGAGATATTGCTCCGTGGCTCTCTGTCGCCAGTGATGGGCGAAGTGCTCCAGAACATCGTGAAGTCCAAACTAAATATCCTGATTTCCGGCGGCACGGGAAGCGGCAAAACCACCTTACTTAACATCCTCTCTACCTTCCTCGGTATCCATGAGCGCATCGTCACCATTGAGGACGCGGCCGAACTGCAACTGCAAAAAAGGAATGTCTGTCGCACGGAGTGCAGACCCCCCAATATTGAGGGCAAAGGCGAAATAACTCAACGGGACCTGGTGCGAAACTCACTCAGGATGCGCCCTGACCGCATCATCGTGGGAGAGGTGCGGGGACCGGAGGTCATGGATATGTTCCAGGCCATGAATACCGGGCACGAAGGTTCCATGACCACCATTCATGCGAATAGTACTCGAGATGCCCTGCTGCGGTTAGAGACCATGGTCAATCTGGCCGGTTATCACATTCCCCAAGGGGCCTTGCGCCACTTAATCAGTTCCTCCCTCGATGTCATCATTCATTTGGCCCGACACTCGGACGGTGTCCGTCGGATTGTCTCCTTCTCCGAGATCACCGGTTTGGAAGCTGAGGTGATCAGTCTTCAGGATATCTTTGTTTTTGACCGCCGCGGGGTAGCCGAAGATGGGAAGGTTTTAGGGCAATATGTGTCCACCGGCATACGTCCCAAATTTGCGGAGCGTTGCCGATTATTCGGCTTTCCCCTGAAGGATGAATACTTTCAGAGTCCCAAGAAGTCCCAGTCCAGGTGGGAGTAATAAGTTATGGATGTGGAAATCTTTGGAACAATGGGCATGAGTGCGAGGGACCTCTGGTATGCATTGGGTATCTCCGGCTTGCTGGTAGCGCTTATTCTGTTTCTTCTGGCCATCAATTCTTTCTTGATCGAACCTTGGAAAAAGCGCCGCAAAGTCTCCCAACGCCTGGCCGAAGTGAGCCATCAACATTTGGAACAGATCAGGCTCCTGAAGGAAAAACTTGAAGGCCGAAGTGATCGGATTGCAGCGATCTTAGGGACCTCCGCTCAAAAATTAGTGACAAAAATGCAAAGCCAGTTGCTTAAGGCAGATATCTTCTGGGACCCTCTCACTTTTATAGGTTTGGCTCTTTTCCTGGGTGCCACTGGATTTTTCATCGGCATCTATGGAGTGAAAAGTTTTTTTGTCGGAGTAATACTGGCTTGTGGGATGGCTTTGATTCCTTACTGGCACTTAAAGAGAAAAAAGAAGCGGAAAACTTTGCAGTTTGAGGCCCAGTTACCGGAGGCCATGGAATTATTGAGCCGTTCTTTACATGCCGGCCATACTCTGCCATCGGCTATAGAACTGCTGAGCGGGGAAATGGCGCCTCCCTTGAGTACGGAGATGCTGATTGCCTTTGAGGAACAGCGGTTTGGTATCGGTATGGCCGATTCTTTAGTCCACATGGTGGGGCGGGTGGATAGCCCGGACTTAAAATATTTTGTCACGGCAGTTTTAATCCAGCAAGAAACGGGCGGCAATTTGGTAGAGTTGATCGAAAAAATTGGGCGTATTATTCGCGCCAGGCTCAATTTTAAAATTAAAATCCGGGCTCTAACCGGCGATGGCCGTTTATCGGCCACTGTCCTAACGATCCTGCCAATATTTATGTTTTTTGTGCTACTTATAGTAAAGCCCGAATACGAAGCGGTATTGATTTATGAACCATTTGGCCGAACCTTGTTGGGGGGCGGCATAGTTTTCTTGCTGTCGGGACTTTACGTGTTGAGGAAAATGGTAAAATCCATAGAGGTTTAGGCAGACAATGAACTTTAATATCTTCATATTAATTTTGGCTCTAGTCTTTGCCGCGGTTTTTCTTGCCGTTCATGGGTTGATCGTAAACTGGAACCTGAAGCAGAAGGTTCGGGAACGGCTCAAGAATCCGGAGCAAATTATAACTTCTCCCATCTTCCGGGAAGAACAACCTACGGGCTTTTCCAAAGGCAAGATTTGGGGCTGGCTGTCTTTTTCCGGCCAATGGGCCTTAAGAGACCGAGATAAGGTCTCCAAGGTGCGGACAGATTTGATTCAGGCCGGTTTTCGCCAAACCACGGCGCCGGCAGTTTATTTTGGCTTACGGGCTTTATTTGCATTTTTGTTGCCGGTGCCCTTACTGCTCCTCCTGATCATCAAGGCTAAAATTAGCGCCATCGGCCTTCTCATGGCCTTTTTCCTGTCAATGTTCGGATTCTTCCTTCCTACCTATTTGCTTAAGAAAAAGATCAGCCAGCGTCAATCTCGAATTGATGCAACTTTGCCGGATGTTATGGATCTTTTCATTGTCTGTATGGAGGCCGGGCTTTCCTTAAATGCCTCAGTACACCGGGTGGCGAATGAAATAAAAGAGGTAAGTAACGATTTTCATGATGAATTGCAGATCACCGCGGCCGAATTGCGCACCGGTATCCCCTGGGACGAGGCTTTCGAAGGCTTGGGGAAGCGGACCGGCGTTCAAAGCCTCAGATCAATGGCTGCCTTAATGATCCAATCGAACCGGATGGGTACTAGCCTGGGGCAATCATTCCGGAACCAGAGTGAATTCACCCGGGAACAGCGGACCCTGCGCTCAGAAGAGAAGGCCGCCAAACTGCCGGTAAAGATGATTTTCCCTCTGGTCATGCTCATTCTCCCCGCCATGTTTATTGTCACAGTTGGTCCGGCCCTCATCCATGTCAAGTCCATTTTTCATTTACTCAAACGGTGAGGCACGATACCCTCATCCCCAAAACTCTCGGAACTATGGAGGCGGCCAGCCAGAAAAACTTCAGAGCTCAACCCTTTGGCGGCTTCTCAAGGGGACTAAAATGAAGATGAACATCAGGGGTAGGCTGGGAAATCAACAGGGGTCGATCATCGCCGTGGTTGCCATTGCCATGATCGCATTTATTGCCGTGTTAGCCCTCGTATTCGACCTGGGCCATATGCACTCGGTCCGCCAAGAACTGCGCAACGCCGCCGAGGCCGGGGCCCTGGCTGGGACCAGGGCTTTGTTTCCCATGCCAGGTGATCCCCTAGGGAAAGTCTATCCAGACTGCACCCGGGGACGTCAGACTGCCCGGGACGCCGCGTTTGCCAACACATCTGACGGGGCCAGCGTAACCGTGATCGCCGACGCTGACGCCCAACTGATCCGCTGGGACTGGTCAGGAAACAAGATTTATCCTCCCACCCCCTCCTGTAACCTGGAGCCCGCCACCGGGGTAAACGGCATCCGGGTCACCGCCCGCAGGGACAGCTCGGTGCCGTCCGGGGGTGGGTCGGTCTCTTTGACCTTTGGGAAGATTTTTGGGATGGACACCATGGATGTGGTATTTTCTGCCACCGCCGCGGTGGGATGTGTGGCGAATTTGTTTAGTAATATTTGCATTAACCAAAAATACTTGCAAGATCACATAGCCGATGGAAATATCGTTCTCAGTCCCGATAAAGTCGATAACGGGGCGTGGTGCGCCCCTGGTGGCGTCGATGCCAGCAGTCTGAAAAACTGGGCCGCGGGCACCCCCCCTTCGCCGGTGGCCGAGGATGGTGACAATGTCACCTTACTCAATGGGGTCGCCGCGTCTGTTTTCGACGCCTTGCAGACGGCCTTGGCTCTAAACTCCAAAACCTACGGCGACGTCACCGGCTGGCTAGTCCTACTCCCGGTGGTGGATACGTCAAAATATTCGGGGTCAGCCCCGGTAATTGACTTGCAACCCGTTATCATTACTTCGGTAAGCAAAAAGGATAAAAGCATTACTTTCAGAGTATACACCGGGCCAGATCCTGTGCCCGGAACGAATCCCGGCGGGCCTCAATCCGGACTCTACGCCCTGCCCAAGCTGGTGCAGTGAGGCGGGAAATTTTTCCCGCCTCAACCCCAACTGACCGGTGGCCTGGCCCCAGACCGCAAAACCCGTCTCTTCCTCCTGGTAGGCAATACCGAGTTGCAGTCAAAAGACCATTGGATATTCATGTCATTCAGACTCAAATTCGACAGTTGATAAAAAATAGTTTTGGGTTATCAGTAAGTTAAGCCATGTAAAAAAAAGGTTGGCACTACACCCTGTTGGAGTCCAGCCTCTGGGCTTCAACTGACCGGTCCCAGGGGGGTGACCGTGGCCGGCGGCCGGACTCCGGCGGCGGCGAAGGCGTGATGAGCCGCGCCCACCAGGTCGGTGCGCAGTTGATAACGCTGGCCGTCCAGGCGGGCATCCCGTTTG
>JAHIKF010000292.1 GCA_018897875.1 Pseudomonadota bacterium
CCGATAGAGAAAGGAATGTCGGGACAGGTCACCAAGAATAAGGTGCACTTCATCCGATGGGTGACCTTGTATGGTTTCAAGGAGTTGGGAATAAGCGCAGACCTGCAACAAGGCACTGGCTTTTACCTTCCGGGCCAGCTTGGTGTCCTCAACTTCATAACTGTAAGCGCCCAGATCACTGGGAACAGGAACGCGCCGCAAAAAGTCAGCATAACCCAGCCACCTTCCATCGGTGAACGTCCCTTGATAAATGACGTCTACCCCCGTCCGCATCGCCTGAATGGTGGCTTGGGCGGCGGCAGTCTGACCCTCTGGCCCAAAAGTTCTAGTTATTTCGATGACGCTTAATCCCTCTGACCGGAGGTGTTCGAGGTACCGTTGCTCATGTTCCTGGCCCCGGCGGGATATAACCTCCAGGTCTGGGGATACCGATTCAGGACAAACAAGTTCACCCCGCAAAGACGCAAGGCCCAGCTGGGTGAGATGTTCGCAGGCCAGATAGTTGGTGAGATCAGAGGCGCTGAGGATGAGTCTTTCATTTATGAGTTGCAAGTTAGAGTTTTCCTCTTAGATCCTTATCGAATTCAATGTGTCAAACGCTTATAAAAAATGTCATCCGGAGATAAACTCATCACTTATATTCCTTGATTGTGGTGCTTATGCCTCCGCCGGCCGTAGGAATCGAATTGATCACGATCCTGCTCGGCGGTGGGGCATTAACCGGCTCCCGACCTTGAGCCTGACCGCTCTGTCAAGGCGGCGTGCTCTATCATAAAGATATTTATCATACTTTAGGCAATCCCGGCGTTCCTGCCTCCGGTTATTCTGCAATACCCTTTGAGGCTTGGACTGTCCTTTGGGGTTATTTGTAGTACTTGATGGTGGTCATGCTGCTACCGCCGCCCGTCGGGATGGTATTGGCTATGGCTTGCCCAGGATAGTAGTGGCCATGTGCATAGTATGAAGGATACGGCGTCGACCCAGCAGCACATACAGCCCCAAGTCCGGCAAAGATCAACGAGACCGTCCCGGCTGCGTACATCCTCTTCTCGGAGCCGGATGTGACCCTGATATCCGATACGACATTGCCGCTGAAATAGATCTCCACCAGCCTGGACCGAACCGTCTGCCGGGCGGCCAAGTCAACGATGGGCACGAAGCAGAGCGGAGAGATGATCCTGTCGTCTCCCTGGTATTTCCAGACCGGAGCGAAGATGCTCTCGGGATAGCCAAGCAAGGCGAGCACTTCCTGCTTGGTCGTCACGCCGACCTTGATATTGTCCATGAAGTCGGCGTTCATAATTCTCTGATTGCCAGTGCCGGTGGAGGCGCATCCGAAACAGAACAGAACTACGATGATGGCAATGGTTTTCATGTTTGATCGCCTCCTTTTTTAATTTGTTTGAGCACTGCCTTGCACGGTGGTATGCTCACTCATGAAGTTTTCAAATATAGCAGGCATCGACACATTTGATCCGGTTGAATAAACTACCCCAATTTATTCGTTATCCTCATCCTCTCGGTGGCGCTGCCGCTTTTTGGCATCTTTCTCCGTCTGAAGTCGGCCTCGGTATCGAGAATTTTCATCGTAGATTTTGTCTTTTTCAATGCGACCACGATAATGGTAGTTATTATCATAAATTCGGCCATTTTCCACAGTCCCCACCCACCTGCTATTTTCATCATAAATTTTCACTCGTTTGCCGGCATGAACCGGGGTAACCATGAAGAAAAGCACCAAAAGCATAAAGATCCGAGTTTTCATTTTGACTCCTCATCAATCTGTTGCATTCATTTGTTAGCTTCGAGTTATTGGCTCATCTGGCAAATAAAGAGCCACGATATTAACTATAGCATCTAAGATCATCCCGACCTTCTCAGTTAACTGTTAAACGCACCTCTCCGGCTAGCCCGGGCCATGCCTGATTTAACCCCGCCACCGGCTTTCGGGAAAACCGCGAGATAGAGCACCGCATTTCCGTGCATGAGCCCGGCCCCGATTACTTTCTGGCTCTCGAGCCTGAGGTCCTCTCCCAAACCGAGGGACGGGCTGGCCATGAAAGGTAATTCCGCAATCTCTCCCAGCCATTTCTCAACTTTGGGGGTGCTCTTTTTCGGTGATTGCCCCTGAATGAGCAGGTCCAGAGCGTCGAGGGCATAGCTTTGGATCAGCTTGTCAAAATAGTGGGCCAACGAATTCGGGGAGTCGAAGACCTCCAGGCCCATGATTTTTCCGTTAACGGCCACCAAAAACCCTTTCTGATCCTGGCTGACGGCAAAGTTTTGGGTGTATTGGCCGAGCTTTTCCTCATAGGATTCATAAATGTCGGACATGGCGGCGGTAGGGGAAGGCACCGACATCCGGGCGGACTTGGCCGCAATCTCATCCCAGACCCCGCCTTGATCGGCCCGGAAGCCTCTGCCTTCTCTGATAGCAAAGTTCACATCTTGGTGGACCTTGGTGCGAAGTTGGGGTGAGGACATCCGCCTTTCGCTATGGAACTCTTTATCCCGATAGTTCCACCGACCAGCTTCGACACAGGAAACCGGGATCTTGGTACTGACCTGCCCAGCAACGAGAAAAGTGGCGTTAATGATCCGGTTTTGTTTTGCCCCCACCAACTCCTCGCCAGCCAGTATCAGAATGGGGATTTCCCCTTTATTGGTGACCATCAGGTTGGGAACATCGCCGGCTTCACTCACCTCAGTGATTTCTATAAGGTGGTTTTCGAGGGCGACGTCGAGGGTCAGGTAGGATATCCCGGCCTCTGCCTCAAAGAACAAGGGAAACATGGTCATATTCTCGTGCTGTGCCCCTTGTCCGACCTCCATCGTGTTGAGATAATCCAAGCATTTGCTGGTCATAAGTCCTCCTGAGACCGCCTAAACTATTTAGAATCTATTGCTGCCTGACCCGTTTTAGGCCGTGGATATGATTTGTGCAAAATTCATTGAAAGTATGCTAAGCTTTGATCGTTCCATATTACGGAATGGCAAGAAATTTATTTCAGGAAAAATTCCATGCCCGAAAAGATAAACCCTTATTCTTCCCCAGCTACGAAGGTCCTGAGTTTATACGGACTACTTCTGTTCAGTGGTAAAAAGTACTCTCTAACCGAGCTTGCTCAGCTCCTGCGGTGTTCAAAACAGACAGTTCTCCGGATGATGGAGCAAATCGAGTTAAGCCACCAGGCTAAGATTGAAAGCTGCATAGAAGGGGGCCGGAAATGGTTCAAAATTAAAACTCCCCTCACGAAACCCCGTCTCTCCCTGGATGTTAAAGCCATCCAGCACCTGATGCTCTGTCGGGATTTTGTTTGCCATATCCTCCCCCAAGCCCTCCGGGAGGAAATCAGCCGGACCATAGCCCACACCACAGTTCTCCTCCCCGACCAAGAAGAACGGTCACGGGCAATGGCCAAACTCGGAGAGGCCTATGTCAAGGGATCGATAAACTATAATGACCACCAAGAATACATATCCCTGCTCCTCAATGCCATTGGCGAACGGCGGGTTTGCCGGGTAAGGTATCTCGCTTCGGGGAAGTTGGAGCCGAAGGAATATTGTATTGCCCCGTTAACCGTGATCGCCCACCATGGCGCCCTCTACATCAGCTGTTGGTTAGTGACCGATACCGAGGAACCGGAGGTTATTTATGACGACATGCTCCTGGCGGTCCAACGGCTCTTGGAGGTGGAGCAGACGGAAAGAAAATTTACGATCAAGGAAGACTGCCCGATAAAAGAAAGCTGTAGAACCTTCGGTCTCATGAAAGGAGAAAAGTTCCGAATTAAAATAGGCTTTTCACCGGAGGTTGCGGGTTATGTCCGGGAGCGGAAATGGAGTGGCGATCAGACCATCATTACATTGCCTGACGGTAAGTTGATACTGGAGTTCACCG
>JAHIKF010000293.1 GCA_018897875.1 Pseudomonadota bacterium
AAAGCTTTCCCGCTATTCCCCCCAGGGGAGTGGGCGACGTTCCATGAGAGTGTCTTGGAGGAGATTTTGGAAGAGCGAGCGGTATCCAGCCGCAATCGGCGTAACCCACGCGGCGTCAAGCGCAAGATGAGCAATTTCCCTGTGCGCCGTCGCGGCTCTAAACCAATGCCCAAAATCGACCTCCAACTGGCTGTTATTATCATTAAGTGAACAGTATTGGATTCAGGGGGATTTAAAAACCAGCAATCAGAAGGGATTTTTGGCAAACGCTATAGGTGTCGGCCCTCCATAAGGGCGGACACGCAGGTCCGCCCCTACAGGGGGTTCTATGGTTGTGGGGGAAGGCATGAACCCGGTGGCGCAGGTGTCCCCGCCGGTGGAAGTCCCTTACCCCGCCCCTTATTATAAAACCGGGGTGACCCACCGAAGGGCGACCCACCGGGTCGCCCGTACCGAGAACCCAAAACCTAAAACCCAGAACCCGCCTTTACGTCGGCTGGTTGATGGCGGACAACTGCCAGGGGTTGTTGCCCACGGACCGGGTGAAGGTCCAGTATTCCTCGAACTTCACCGGGTCGGTTTTGCTCCCCTCCACCACCTGGCCGCTGGTTTCATCGACGTTGTAATCCAGCAGGTTGGCGAAGACGCGCACGGTAATGAAGTCGGAGCCCGATTCCTGCCAGGCCTCGGTGATATCCACGGAGCGCACCGCGATATTTTCCAGCCGGTTGATCTTCTTCTGGGCCTTGAGCGAGTCTGCGTCCCCCTGGAAAATCCGGTACATTTCATCGGTCAGCAGGGTGCGGACGGTGGCCATATCCCGGTTGGCCCAGGCCCCCTGAATCTTAAAGAAGGTATCCGTGCCCCATTCCTGAAATTTGGCTTCGTCGAAATAGGGGTCGTATTGCCGGATGTTGGCCAGGCCCCGCTCCAGATCCTGGTCGCTCCCCAACGCCGCGGCCGGGGGCAGGTCATACACCGGCGCGTACTGCGGCTGCGGCGGCAGTTCCACGTTGCCGCTGCTCTGGTAATATCCCGCCGTGGCCTCGGCTTCGGTGCGCTTCTTCTTGATGTACCAGTAGATCAGGTAGGCAATGCCTGCCAGCAGCAGGATATCCATCATGCCGATGCCGCCCCCGCCGGTGGCGCCGGCGCCGGTGCCGCTTTGGGCCGCAGGCCCGCCGAACAGGCTGCGGAAGAGCATACCGCCGGCCAGGCCGCCCAGAAGACCGCCGCCGATGCTCCGCATGAAGCTTCCCGAGGACGAGGTCCCAGGAGTGGCCGTGGCGCCGGGAGGCGGTGTCGATGGCCTGGTGGGGTTATAGGTGGACGATGGCGCCGTGGGCCGGGGGGCCGACATGGACCGGGAGCCGCGGCTGCCCATGGAGCTGCCGCGTCCCGCCCGGGCCCAGGCGTCCATCTGGAACGCCCAGGCAAACAGGAACAACAGGGCAAAAAGGGTCAAGATACCTTTTGTCCAGGTTTTTAACTGCATGGATTTCCTCCGAGATAATTTCGGGTTATAGACAACCGGCTAAACACACATATAATTATATCGTTTTGATTCCTGCAAATCACGACAATTTCCCCGCTCCAGACAGATATCATTCATCCCCTCGCGGTATTTACCTGATAACCGGCTACCGGCTGCCGGCTGCCGGCTTGACCCCCATCTTTTCCAACTCCCCGCAGCACAGGGAACTCCCCAGGCGGCAGCCCTTCTGGTAATCGGCGATAGCTTTCTCCGGGTCCTTCAGGTGGTGCCGGTAGATATTGCCCCGGAAAAAATAGGAGATTGCCAGGTCCGGTTGCAGGCGGAGGGCGGCAGTGAAATCAGCCACCGCCTTCTGGTATTCGCCCTGGCAGAACCACACCATGCCCCGCTTGTTGAATACCCAGGGGTCCCGGCGGGCCAGCCCGGCGGCCCGGTTGAGATCAGCGATGGCCTCGGCGAACTGGCCTTCCTGGGCCAGGCAGTCCCCCCGTTCTTTGCAGGCCTCGGCGTTCCTGGGATCACACTGCATGGCCTGGGTATAGATCAAGATGGCCTCGGGGCGGCGCTCCAGGGCCACCAGGATAGTCCCTTTGGCCAGGAGAAAGTTTACATTTCCCGGGTTATCCGCCAGGGCCTTATCCACATCTTCCAAAGCCTCTTTATGGCGCCCCAGTCCATTGAGGGCCAGGGCCCGGTAGTACCTGGCCTCCCGTGCCTGGGGATAACGGTCGACGTATGCGTTGAGCAATTTCAGGGCTTCGACGTTGCGCCCCGCCTTCTGGGCCTCCATGCCCTTGACCAGAAGCGCCTGCCCGGCCCAAGTTACCGACGCCAGAAAAACTACGCCAAGCAGAGCCGCGATAATCCATACCCAACCTTTCATAACCAATCTCCCGAGAGCTCTGGTAATCTGGAGATATTCATTACTCAACCGACTTAATCATTGGTATCTTCAACACCATGTGTCCAGATACTTGAAGCCTTTTCCTTTATCTTACCATGTAATCCGATTAAATAACCTGTGTAGTCTGTTGAGGTATCCGTCCCTTCAATCTTGTGTATCATCGTTACCACATCATCTTTCTTAAAACCGGAGAAACCGTGTTGCCACTCACACAAATATTGTTTATGGGTTGCCGGGATTTTAACCCACAAATATAGTCTCTTAGTTCGATTTTTTATACAAGTTACGGTTTTCGATTCGCGCACATATCCCAGCTCCGACAAACTTTGTGCATCGACCTGTGGCCGTACGACATATTTCTCTTTTGCCGTAAAGTCACTATTGATCTTGTAATATCCCCAAACTATGTATATCACCGTAATGAATATTACGGACAATATTAATCATAGTATAATTTTTATTAACCCTGCTAATGACTTTTCCACCGAACCCTCACGTAAAAAACGCAGATTCTTTGAACCATACGCTTCAGAACAAACAGCCGCCTCAATACAAGAGGGTCATCCATCCCCTGACAGATGACCCGTTATACCACGAAATTATTTTCTTCTTCCAGTCTTAATAACTGCGCATGGCCCTCAGGCGCGCCACCCGCTCTTCAATGGGCGGGTGCGTGCTGAACAGGTTCATGAGGCTGCTGCCCGTCAGCGGATTGACGATGAACATGTGGGCCGTGGCCGGGCTGGCGTTCATGGGAGCCCGCTGCACCCCCAGGGAGAGCTTCTCCAGGGCCCGGGCCAGGGATTCAGGGTTGTGGGCCAGCTGCGCCCCGGTTTCGTCCGCCAGGTATTCCCGGGACCGGGAGATGGCCATCTGGATGAGCATGGCCGCAATGGGGGCGATGATGGACATCACCAGAACCCCGATAATCCCGGGGCCTTCCTCGTTGTCCCGGCTGCCCATACCGAAGATGGCCCCGAACCGGGCCATGTCCGCCAGGATCATGATGGCCCCGGCCATGGTGGCGGCGATGGTGGAGATGAGGATGTCCCGGTTCCGCACGTGGCCGATCTCATGGGCCAGCACCCCTTTCAGCTCCGCCGGGGTGAGCAGGCGCATGATGCCCTCGGTGGCCGCGATCGCGGCGTGCTCGGGGTTGCGGCCCGTGGCGAAGGCGTTGGGGGAGTCGTCCGGAATGATGTAGACTTTCGGCTTGGGAATGTTCGCCTCCCGGGCCAGTTCATCGACGATCTGGTGCAGCTGGGGGGCGTCCGCGGGCGTCACTTCCTGGGCGCCGTACATCTTTAAGACAATTTTATCCGAGAACCAGTAGCTGAAAAAGTTCATGCCCACGGCCAGGATAAAGGCCAGGTACATGCCGGTACGCCCGCCCAAAAGCCTCCCGACAACAATCAGGAACGCGGTCATACCGGCCAGCAAGAGCACGGTTTTGATGCGGTTTTCCATAAGTTTGCTCCCAACCAGGCATTTTTCCGGCCCTCGGCGGGAAAAATCCCTGGATTCAGTCTCTCTTTTTAGACTACCTTATTTCTAAAATTTTAAGATTAGTCATGGGGCTTGTCAAGAGAATCCGCCGCGGCCCCTGGACGGATAACATATAGAAAATATTCTTGATTCCCCTTTGGACCCTTTAAGGGCGAGGGGAACGCCGGGCTCACCTGCAAGCCCAGGGCCGCGGCCGCGGCCGCCACCTTTTGGACCGCCGCCTGCTGCAACTGGGGGTCTCGTACTACCCCGCCCTTGCCCACCTGGCCTTTGCCCACTTCGAACTGGGGCTTCACCAAGGCCACGATCTCGCCGGCGGGCCGAAGCAGTGCCAGGATTTTCGGGAGCACCAGGGTCAGGGAGATGAAGGACAGATCCAGGGTGGCCAGGTCAATGGGCTCGGGGATGGTTTCGGCGGGCAGGTACCGGATGTTCACCCGCTCCAGCACCACCACCCGGGGGTCGTGTCTGAGGCTTAGGTCCAACTGCCCGTAGCCCACGTCCACGGCATAGACGCGGCTGGCGCCCCGGGTAAGGAGTACATGGGTGAAGCCCCCGGTGGAGGCACCGGTGTCCAGGGCCACCTTGCCCGCCGGGGAGACCGCAAAATGGTCCAGGGCCCCGGCCAGTTTTTCGCCGCCCCGGCTGACAAAGGGGGGCGACTCCTTGACGGTGACCCGGGCCGCCTCCGGCACCAGGGCGCCGGCCTTGGGGGAGGCTAAGCCTTCCACCGCCACCCGGCCGGCCATGATCAGAGCCTGAGCCTGGGCCCGGCTTTTGGCCAGGCCCCGAGCCACCAGGAGTTGGTCGAGCCGGTTCTTCATCTTGACATTGCCCTGAAAGTTCAAAGTTCAAAGTCTTCTGTAGGGTGCGTCCTACGCACCATCAATCCAGTTGAGTGGCGGGCTAGGACGCCCGCCCTACCTGACTTTTCATGCTTTACGGGTGAGTTCACGGCTCATGAACACCTGCGAACCTTCAGATGCCGCTTGGCCCCGGCTATCTGCAAAAAATGGCGCCACTCAAGCCGCCCGGTAACGGTAATGAGTCCCTCCTGGACCGGACAACTTCTCTTCCCAGGTTGCCTATCGCCGGGCAGGCTCAGAAGACAACCCTTGGCGTGAATTTTACCATGGTTTCGCCGACAGCAATAAAATATCACGCTATGGCCTCTCACGGTGTTCCAGTTTCTGCAACCACTCGACGTCGCGCATTCCCCCTACCAGGAACCTATTTCGTTATGCTGAGCATATCAGTAATGCGTGAGAATTTATTAAAGTTCATGCGGGTGGCAAGATAACCCGCTATTGTCACTTCGCATCTCCTTACAGCCTGACCAATCCCAGGAAAGCGGTGACCGACACCCTTGCCCGCCGGGATTGGAATGATTATCTGATCTCAATATGGTAGAATTTTTACTCGCGATAAACCCCGGAATTTAATACCCATGTAAAAATAAGGTTTAAATATGGCGCTGATTCATTATCTGCCGGACGAAATAGAAATTGAAGCGATGGAAGGTGAGACTATTTTGCTGGCAGCGCTCCGAGCCGGCATAACTCATGCCCACCTCTGTGGTGGAAGTGCAAGGTGCTCCACCTGCCGAGTCATTATTGTTGAGGGTCTGGAGAATTGTGCGCCTCGGAATGCCGAGGAACAAAGCCTTGCTGAAACGTTGCGGTTGGACCCAAAGGTTCGTCTTGCTTGTCAGACAGTCGTCACGGGGAATGTAAAACTTCGCCGGCTGGTAACCGATATTCTTGAAGATGTGGATTTAACCAGCCTCTACATTAAAGGGGTTGAGCCTTGTTCAATCGGGGTCGAAAAGTATATCTTGATCCTATTTTCCGATATCCGAGGATTCACCCCGTTTGCAGAGAGCCTGCTTTCTTACGATGTCATTCATGTCCTAAACCTGTACTTCCAGAAAGTGGGTGAAGTGATTGGCCGCCATGGCGGGGTCATCAACAACTACATGGGTGATGGTTTTATGGCGCTCTTTGAAGCCGATGATCCGGCTGAGGGTGCTTTACGAGCTGTCAGAGCGGGATTGGATCTGCTTGACGCCGTCCAGAAGCTCGAGCCTTATCTCGAGGAGCTCTATCATAAGAGTTTTCAGATTCGCATAGGTCTGCATTTTGGACAGGTGGTGGCGGGTAAACTTGGATCGCCGGGTAATAAAAAGATGACAGTCATCGGTGATACGGTAAACTTCGCCAGCCGTATCGAGGCCGCCAACAAGCAAGCCGGCACCCAATTTCTGATCTCCGAAGATACCTATGCCCTCGTGAAGAAGCAGGTTCGGGTTGGCCGACGCGTCCGTCTTTCCCTTCCCGGTAAAAGCGGCAAATACAACCTGTATGAAGTCGCTGGATTAATTAACTCTAATTCCTGAATCCATAAGAGAGAAACTCAAGATCACTGCCCTGTATACGTAATAAAAATGCGATTGACTTGAGATAATGGTCAAGGCCATCATCTATCTGTTTTTTCTAAGGAAAAGGAGGTATTGATGCGCGTTGCGCATGTTCCGCAAGCGAAATCCCTGAACCAACAGCCATTCAGCCCACCTGAGAATCTGTCTCAAGGGACGGAAGCGTTAAATCTCGGACTCAAGAATCCCCTGATTGAGAAGTGCTTAAAGCAGTTGGGGAACCAGGAACTGTTGGGAGGGCCGTACGTCAAGGACTATTTGT
>JAHIKF010000294.1 GCA_018897875.1 Pseudomonadota bacterium
CTCAACCGTGGGAGCTTCTTTCAGCCAAGACAACAATTCTTCCGGCGTCAGCCAAGATTCGATCTGGGCAGGTTTGCGCATCTTTTTTAGCCCCTGCCCAATATACCATTACTCTACGTTTGATGTCAAATTGGTATCAGTAGACCCGGCAAAATCAGCGACATGGAGATGAACCTTATTAGAGCCCACCCCCAGGCCGGTTATGATATCTTAAAAAAAATCTCCTTCCCCTGGCCGGTAGCCCAGATCGTCCTGGAACACCATGAGAGGTTGGACGGTTCCGGGTATCCTCAAGGGCTCAAAGGGTCTGACATCCTCCAAGAAGCCAAGATCCTGGCGGTGGCCGACGTGATGGAGGCCATGTCTTCACACCGGCCGTACCGCCCGGCTTTAGGGATTGAGGCAGCCCTGGAGGAAATTTCTAAGAATCGGGGTGACCTCTATGACCCCGAAGTGGTGGATACGTGCATCAAGTTGATTAAAGAGAAAGGTTTCCATTTCGACTAACAAAAAGGGTGGAGAAATGGGGACCCCGCGCCGCGCCGCCGGCACCCCTGCTGAAGGGCGAGATCTGGAGAGAGTACGTCATGACCAAGAAACCATCCGGAGCATCACCGGGTGAAGACCTGAGAGCCCGGGCCGAAAGACTGTTGGCGGCCAAAGGCGAAGCAGAAGAGAAGACGCCTTGGCAGGATGTCCAGACGCTGGTGCATGAACTGCAGGTGCACCAGATCGAACTGGAAATGCAAAATGAGGAATTACGCAGGACTAACTATGAACTGGAGGAACTGCACTTCAAGTATGCCGGCCTCTATGACTTTGCCCCCGTGGGCTATTTTTCCCTGGATCAAAAGGGGCTGATTTTGGAGCTGAACCTCACCGGCGCCCGGTTATTGGGGGTGCAGAGGGACCGCTTGCTCTCTTCTCCCTTTTTTCTGCTGGTAGCTTCGGCGGACAGAGCGGTGTTCCACACTTACCTCGAGAAAATCTTTAACTCCGTCACTAAACAGACCTGCGAAATTCAGACAGAGCCTCGGGGGAGTGTCCCCTTCTATGCCTCCCTGGAGGGCCTCTCGGTGCGGGCCGACCAGGGCCAGATCACCCAATGCCGCACCATGGTCGCCGATATTACCGCCCGCAAACAGGAACGTGATGCTCTGGAATTGGAAAAGAGAAACGAATCTTTAAGAAAAGCGTTGGGAAAGACGGTCCTTGCCTTCCCAAGCGCAGCTTGGGAACCAGAGTAGAAAACCTCGCCATTGGTCGGTTCACCCCTCTCGGCTGGACATAAATTCCATATAATCCGGATCTCCCACAGCCGGTCCTGCTTTATCCTCAATCGCCTTGGCCTCAGGAGATTCCACCATTTTCACGGCTCGCGGTTTCCGGGGTCGGCGGGGGACCGGGGCCATGGTCTCGGCTACGACAATCTCTTCTTCCAAAGACGCCAGGACACGATAAACTGCTTTAATTTCCTTGACCAATTCCTTGGGGGAGAGTTGAGTCATGGAGGCATGGGAGATGACAATCTGGGCGGTTAAATTCAGGACTTCACTGGCCATGGGAATTTCTCCTCTCATTTTTTTCTGGTTCCCAAGTTGCACTTGGGAACCGGAAAAAATCTGGTGATTATATCTTTCCGGAGTACCTGACGCCCTCGAGGCCCTTAAAATGGGCGTCTTGGGTCCAGATAACCCCGAGGTAAGTTCGCGTGGTCGCCAAAATGACGCTATCCGCCAGAGGCAGTTATAGATCACTGTTGATTCTGGCGATCCACCTCCGTATCAATCCCCTTGATAAACCCTCGCAAAGATTTGGGATCCCTTGAGGGTATGAGTTCGATGCGATTCTCGTACTGCAGGACCTGAACCCTGATGCCGGGCTGAATATCCATGGACTCCCTCACCTCGCGAGGGATCACTACCTGAAATTTCGATGAGACGGTAACTTGCTTCATGACGATCACCATCGATAACAGTTTTGTGTCACGCTATCATAATCGATATCATGAGGCAAGGTGAGGTAGGTTCTCTTTGTCCAAAGGCCGCCGGGCCGGAAACCAGGGTCTTATACGAAGTTGCGCTCATAGAAGTAAGA
>JAHIKF010000295.1 GCA_018897875.1 Pseudomonadota bacterium
AGACCCACATGCACATTGCCGCCCCGGAAGGAGGGGTCCTGGAGGTCGCCACCCCGGCAGACCTCCAGGTACCCTGTCTGGAGAAGGATCAGGCCCTGGCCCTGGCCGAACTGGGAAACCGGGTTAAGCAGCACTTTGGCGTGCCCCAGGATATTGAGTGGGCCCAGGACACCCAGGGCAGGTTTTCCCTGTTGCAGGCCCGGCCCCTGCGGGTGAGCGCTAAGCTCAAGGCCGATTACCTGCCGCCCCAGATCAAGGGGGCCGACATGCTTCTGTCGAACGGCATCATCGCCTCCCGGGGGGCGGCCGCAGGCCCGGTCTACCTGCTCCGGGACCAAGACCTGGATGCCATCCCCCAGGACACGGTGCTGGTGACCCCCCGAGCCTTGCCGGAGTATGGCGTGGTGGTGGGCCGGGTGGCGGCGGTGGTCTGCGAGGCCGGCAGCGCTACCAGCCACCTGGCCACGGTGCTGCGGGAGGCCAGGATCCCGGCGCTGTTCGGGGCCAAAGGGGCCATTGCCGTGCTCCAGCCGGGGGATTTGGTCACGGTGGATGCCTTCTACGGCAACATCTACGCCGGCCGGGTGGAAGAATTGCTCAAGGTCCCCCGGGGCGGCGATGACGCCGTCCGCCAGAC
The DNA here is from genome assembly GCA_018897875.1 of Pseudomonadota bacterium. Taxonomy (GTDB): domain Bacteria; phylum Desulfobacterota; class Desulfobaccia; order Desulfobaccales; family 0-14-0-80-60-11; genus 0-14-0-80-60-11. The sequence continues at coordinate 638 of JAHIKF010000295.1, forward strand.
CCGGGCTTACAAGGTGCTGGAGCGGGTCCTGAAGCACATCACCCCCCTCAATCTCCTGGACCCCCGGGGCGCCAACTTCCGCCCCGATGGCTGCCGCACCTATCATGACATCACCCGCTTCGCCCATGAAAAAGCCATGCAGGAGCTCTTCCAGATGTCCACCGGGCGGCTGGACGAGGAGGGGTCCCGGCGTCTGGTGAGCACCATCCCCCTGGAGCTCAACATCATTGACCTGGGCGGGGGCCTGAGTCCCGAGGCCGCCAATCTGGTCAAGGTCCGTCCCGAACATCTCAAGTCCCGGCCCATGCTGGCATACTGGCGGGGGGTGAGCGCGGTGGGCTGGCAGGGTCCCAAGCCCGTGGACCTGGCCGGCTTCATGTCCGTGGTCATGAGCACCGCCACCAATACCAATATACAGGAACGGCTTCACGAAAAGAATTTTGCCATCATCACCCACGATTATATGAACCTGTCCAACCGGTTGGGCTTTCACTTCGCCACCATCGAGGCCTTTCTGGGGGCCCCGGGGGAGAGCTATGTGAGCTTCACCTTCTATGGCGGCGGCGCCGAGTTGCCGCGGCGCATGCGCCGGGTCCGCTTCCTGACCAGGGTCCTGGAAGATCTGGGCTTCCGGGTGGAACTCAAGGACGATTCCATCACCGCCCGCATCGACGGCTATGATGCCGACATCCTGGATGAGAAACTGGAGGTCCTGGGCCGCCTGATGATGGTTTCCAAGCAACTGGACATGGTTATGCTGGACGAGGACGCGGTGGAGCAGTATTACCAGGAATTTTCCCAAGGCCATATCCCGCCACGAGCTTAGGAGGCCCGACTATGCCCATAAAGAAGATCGGTTTTCGGCGGCTGGTGGCGGGTCTGGGCATCCTGGTGATGGTGCTGCTGGCGGTGGCCTTTATCCTGGGGATTCTCTCCCTGAAGCGCACCCAGGAGATCGTCTCCGACGACTTTCAGCAGCAGCAGCTCATTCTGGCCAAAACCACCGCCCGGCAGATCGAGGACGGCCTGGCGTTTCTGCGGCGGGAGTTGCGCATCCTGGCCTATTCCCCGGCCATCCAGTACCTGGAGGACGTGGCCTGGGCCAACCGCATGAAAGTCAGCTTTGATGAGCTCTCCAAAATGGGCGTGGTGGTGATTGAGCGCATCGACTTTAACGGGTCCGCGGCTGACAAGGCCTACGTGTTGGACGCCGGCGGCCCTCGCGTGCGGCAGGAAGATTTCAGCCAGGCGCCCGAGGTGGCCTGGGCCCGGGACCCGGCCAACCGGGGGAAGATTTACCAGGGGCCCATTATCCTGCAGCCGCAAGGCGACCATAAGGCGCCCTTCATGATCATGGCCACCCCGTTGTACGAAGAGAGCGTGGACGAGTCTCACCCCCGGGCCACCGGCAACCTGGACGGGGTGCTGCTGTTCAAGATCGACCTGGGCCAATTCACCGGCCACTACTGCGCCAACATCCGCTCCGGCCGCACCGGCTACTGCTGGGTGATGGATAACAAAGGGACCTTCCTGTACCATCCTGAGCGGGAATTTATCGGGGAAAACGCTTTCACCGCCCGGGGCCAGCGGGACCCGGCTATTAGTTTCGCCGCCATTAATGAAATACAGAAAACCAAGATGCTGGAGGGGGAAGAGGGTACGGCCACCTACATCTCGGGATGGCACCGGGGCGTCATCCGGAAGATGGATAAATTTCTGGCCTACACCAATGCCCATGTGGGCGCCAACTGCCCCTACTCCCACCTGAGTCGGGCCGAGATCAACACCCACGGCAGGTCCGGCTGCAAGGAAATCTGGCCGGTGGCGGTGGTGGCGCCCACCGACGAAGTCTACGGCACCATCCATTCCCTGTACGTGCGGCAATTCCTGATCCAGGGGATCCTCGTCTTTGCCCTGATCTGCGCCGCCGCGGCGGTGATCTACTACGAATCCCGCTGGTCGGTGGAGCTGCAGTCCGAGGTGGACCGCACCACCGCCGACCTGCGCCGCAGCCAGAAGCAGCACAGGTCGGTGGTGGAAAATGCCCGGGACCTGATCTTCCTGGTGAATGAGGAAGGCGCTTTCTTGAGCGCCAACACCGCCATGGCCCGGGTCTTTGGCATCCCGGCGGCGGGTATCGTCAGAAAGAAGATTGCCGACCTTTTATCCCGGGAGGACGCCGACGCCATGCTCAGCTGGGTGCAGGACACGGTGCATAGCCGGAAGAGTTCGGAGATCAAGGCCCCTATGCGCCTCAAAGACCGGGTCTACTGGTTTTCCACCCATTTCGTGCCCATCTTCGGGGAGGACGGCCGCTCCGTAGAGCAGGTGCTGGTGATGGCCCGGGACATCACCGACCGCCAGCAGATGGAAAATCAGATGGCCCAGACGGAGAAGCTGGCCTCCCTGGGCACCCTGGCGGCGGGGGTGGCCCACGAAATCAACAACCCCGTGGGCGTCATGCTGGGCTTTACCGAGCTGCTGATGGACAAGCTGCCGCCGGACAGCAAAGAGCACGAGATGCTCAAGACCATCGAACGCCAGGGGCTCAACGCCAAGCGCATCGTCGAAAACCTCATGACCTTTGCCCGCCAGCCGGCCAAGCATGAGGATTTTACCGATGTCAACGAGGACATCGCCAATGTGTTGGCACTGGTCAAGAACAACCTGCTGACCAAAAAAGTGGACCTGGACCTGCGGCTGGCCAAGGGCCTCCCCCGGGTTCGGGGTGATGCCGGGGAACTGCAGCAGGTTTTTCTCAACCTGATTAACAACGCCGCCGCGGCCATGCCCAACGGCGGCAAACTCACCGTCATTACCAAGACCAACCCCTATAATCACATGGTGGAAGCTATTTTGGCCGACACCGGCACCGGCATCCCCAAGAAGTATGTTGACCGGATCTTCGTGCCGTTTTTTACCACCAAGAAAGTGGGGGAGGGCACCGGTCTGGGACTGGCCGTCAGTTATGCCATTGTCAACAAATTCGGCGGCGCCATCCGCTTTGAGAGCCGGGCGGCCGAAGACGGCGGCGAGGGCGCTACGGGTACCACCTTTTTCGTTGATTTACAACCCGAATACGCGGCCGCGCCGGCGAAGGCCTAGCACCGCGCAGTGAGGAGGTTATACGATGGGACGGATTCTGGCCGTCGATGACGAACTGGATATGCTGGCCCTGCTCAAGATGATCATCGAGGGCTATTCCGACCACCGGGTGACGGTTACCAACAATCCCCTGGAAGCGGCGGAAATGCTGGAAAAGGAAACCTTCGACCTGATTTTAACCGATCTCAAAATGCCGGGCATGGATGGCCTGGAGGTGCTGGCCAAGGCCAAACAGCAGGACGAAGAAGCTCTGGTGCTGGTCATTACGGCCTATGGCTCCCTGGAGTCGGCGGAGGAGGCCATGGCCAAAGGGGCCTTCGACTATATCACCAAGCCCTTTCGCAAGGAGCAGATTCTGCTGGCCATTGACAAGGCCATGCGTTGGCGGGACATGGTGCGGCAAAACAAGGCCCTCAAGCAGCGCCTGGATGGCAACTAGGCCCGATCCGGATAGCAAACGCTTCGTTGGGGTGGTTCATAGGAAGGCTGCAACCTGGACGGCAAAAGCCCCAGGCCCCGGCGGATCAAGAACTTGCCGCGCATTACCCCGGTGCCTTGCGGATCAGGGATCGTGTGGCCCCCGTCAGGGGAAAGGACGACTTGTATGGAATGGGTGATAATCGTGGTGGTGGTTGTTCTGGTCATGACTTTTTTGCGCGGCGGTTGCTGAGGCAAATAATCGGTGCGGCTTGGTAAGCCGCCATTAAAAACAATTTAGTCTTGTATAATTAATATAAAAACAAGGGGTTAGGTAAATCGGCCTAACCCCAGTCTTATTATTTCCAACCCTAATTCCAACCTTCACGCTAAAACCGCCTTTTCCATTCACCCGTCATCCCCGGACAACTCATACCAAGTCGCCGTCAAACAAGTAATAATCCGAATTGTAGGGGCGGTTCGCCAACCGCCCCTTGTATATTAGCAAAGTAGCTTTGCACATATCTCATTTTCCACGGCGAGTGGTAAGATATGTGCGATCATTAAGGATTTCCCCCCAGGGGCAGGCCCATGGGTGAGGTGGATCCGGTTTTCTTGGACACGGGATTGGGGGATAATACGTGACCAAGGAGAACCAGGAGATGGCAAAAGGGCTGGCTGGATATGCCGCTATCGGCTATCGGGCCAAGGCGGAAAGCATAGCTGCGGAACCCGCCGATATCATATTCGACAACACCAACTTCCTCCCCGTTTACCATAACGACATGATGAATGTGGCGCGGGAGGCGGTGATTGTCAGCCCCTTCGTTACGAGGCGGCGAGCCTTGCAAATGCTGCCGAACCTGGAAGCAGCATTGGCGAAGAGGGTTTCCGTGGTCGTGGTCACCAGGCCAACAAATGCTTACAAGGATAAGGACCGGCCAGCCTTAGAGGAAACTCTCGCCTCGCTGCAAGACACTGGCGTGCGCCTTCTGTTCAAAGCCAACATCCATCAAAAATTTGCCGTCATCGACCAGAAAATCGTTTGGTACGGCAGCATCAATCTTCTCAGCTACGGGAGTGCACAAGAAAGCATCATGCGGCTGGAAAGCCCAAATATCGCCCAGGAATTGTTGAAAACCTTGGCGCCCATAGTTAAAGTTTGGTAACCTGTGTACCAGAAGAAAGAAGGTGCGGAATTCCCAGGCTCTCACCCTGACCTGGAGGGATTGACCATGGTCGCTGAAAAATTGGTGAAGAGCGACCGCATCTTGGAGGAAATGGTACGGCGGCTGGTGACGGCCTTCCATCCTGACCACATTTATCTGTACGGCTCCAGGGCCAGGGGGGAGGCCGGGCCGGACAGCGATTAAGACCTGATGCTGGTGGTGTCCGCCTCCCAGGTCCCTCGCTACCGGCGGGATCAG
>JAHIKF010000296.1 GCA_018897875.1 Pseudomonadota bacterium
AATGACAAAAAATAGTCTTTTGATTGCTGTATTGTATAAGCCAGGTCGGTGGCCGAGGCGGGAAAATTTCTGCCCCGAGCCTGCCGGGGGCAAAAAAAATCCCTCCCGCCGCCCCGAGGCGCAGGAGGGACCCGAATCCCCCAAGGCTCAAGCCTGCCAGCCCCGGGGCCGGTTAAGGCTGAAAGACTCCCGGTTCTTCATACACGGGTTCGCGCCGTCCCAGGGGACGGGCGAAGGTCCAGCCGGCGGGCCGGCCCACCAGCCCCCAAGCCGCCTCAGAGGTGGTCTCGGAATAGAGGGTCAGGGGGGTCTCGACCACAAAGAGGGCAGTACCGACAATGGTGCTGGCCAATCCCAGGGGCCGGCCAATGAGGCCATCGAAGGCCATCACCGCGGAACTGGGAGGATCGGGGTTGGGTTTGAAGCCGAATCCCTTTTCCGCCCCCCGCATGCTGTAGCCGATCTGCCCGGCAGTGCCCACACCTCCCCAGGCGCATACCAGACTTATAACCAGAATTACCAGCAGAACCTTGTTCTTCATGGCGGCGGCTCCTTTTCAGGCGGCGGCGATCCGCATCTCCTTAAAACCAGTGATCCTGTAGCCAGCCAAAGATTTTTTATTAAATATCATATCTTTGCTGAGTCTTCAACTTAATAAGACTTCGGGGCCGGCTCCCGTGGACCCGCAGAAGGTGCGGGCGTGGACCCCGGCACCTGCCGCTTGGGCAACGTCTCCTCGAGACCGACTTTCTGTTTCATTTCATGGGTCATGTGCGCCCCTTCTTCCAAGTTAGAAATAATGTGAGGGGTTATCAAGACTATGAGTTCGGTTCGCTGTTTGCTCACCCCTTCGGACCCGAACAGGGGCCCCAGCAGGGGCATTTTACGCAAGCCGGGAATGCCCGCCGAGGTGTGGGTGACGTCTTCCCGGATGAGCCCGCCCAGAACTACGGTTTGATTATCGGCGGTAATGAGGGACGTATGGGCCTGCCGCACCGTGAAGGTGGGGGTGCCGCCCACTCCGGTGGTGGTGGTCTTGGCGTCACTCACCTCCTGAGCGATCTCCAGGGTCACCATGCCTCTGGCATTGATCTGGGGCTTCACGGTCAAAATGATGCCGGTACTGCGGTATTGCACGGTGGAGGTCTGGAACGAGGTGGTCTGGCTGACGAGGGGCATCGACGTCGAGGTAAGAATGGGCACTTCCTCGCCGATCATGATGCGGGCTTCCTGGTTGTTGGCCGCCATGATGTGGGGCGAGGCCAGGATGTTCACCTTGCCCTCGGCAGCCATAAGATTGATGAGCGTCTTCAGTTTATTGGCGGTGTCCAGGGCCACAAAGGTGAGACCCCCGGCAGCGGTAAAGGCCGCCCCGGCCCCGGACAGGATGTCCACCCCGGGGATGGTGGCGGGGGCGGTGGAGACAGTACCAGAAGAACCGGAAGGACCAGTAATAGTCGTATTCGTTGGTTGTTGGCCCCCTGCCACCAAGGCCCCGGTGGGGACACCGGAGCTCGTCTGGGTGCCGGTGGAGGTTTGGGCCGCGGCGGGGACGCCGCCGATCAAAAACTCGATGCCGTACTTGAGATCATCGGTAAGGCGCACTTCGGCGATCAGCACCTCATTTAACACCTGGCGAGGCATGATGTCCAGTTGCGTCAGAACCCGGGAAATAATATTCCATTCGTGGGGCGGCGCTACCACCACCAGGAGATTATTCTCTTCATCGGGAATGATCCGCACCCCTTCTTTGGGGCTGACCCCCTGGCCGCCTCCACCCAGACCCGTGGCCCGCTCTTTTAAGGCAGCTCCGGCGCCGGCGGTATCACCTCCCGGAGTTCCCGAGGCTCCCAGGGTACTCCCGGTCCCGGCCATCCCGCCCATCCCGCCCATCCCCGACGCCCCCCCGCCGGCGCCGCCCATCCTGCCCCGTGATTGGCCCGACGACCCGCCCTGGCCCCCGAAGGTCGAGCTTGAGAGGGAGGTGGAGCCGGTGTCGAGTCTGGATTCCTTGATCTTCGCGGCCGTCGGGGCCCCGCCATAGACCTGGGATAAAATATCGGCCAGATTCTTGGCTTTATAATTCAACACATGGTATACATGGATATTGGCCAACAGATCGGTTTTCGAATCCAGTTGCCTCACCCAGTAGAGGGCGCGCTCGGCTAAAGGCTGGGAATTGGCCAGGATCAAAATGGAGTTGAGGCGACTTACGGGCATGAAGCTGACCCCGAAGCTCTCCTTGCCTTTTTGGGCCAGATTGCCGTAAGCGGTAAAAATGCTCTCCAACTCATTGATGATATCGGTGGGGTCGGTATTGTGCACCTTGACAATGCGCACCAGGGTATTGGCCAGGGCCCGAGTGTCCATCAGGTAAATCAACTGCAACAATTTATCCAGGTTGTCGGGATTGTCGATCAGGACTACGGAATTATGCGCTGCAACGCCGATATTGCCGGCATGGGACATCAGGGGCTTCAGGACCGCCACCACTTCCTTGGCCGGGGTCTGCTCCAAAAAGACCACCTGGGCCCGCATGCCCGGAGGGACCGCGCCCCGGCTGTACACCGGCAGGCCCCGGGTGGCCGCTTTATCGGCGGGCACGATGCTATATATGTCGTTGGCCTTGATTATGGTGGCGTCGTTGATGGTGAGGATCGTCTCCATGATCGAGAGCAGTTCGCTCTTGCTCAACTTCCCGGTGGCGCGCACATTGACCGTGCCTTTGACCTTGGAGTCGATATTATAATTGAGCCCCATGGTGTCGGCCAGGACCCGGACGGCTTCCACCAGGTCGGCATTCTTGAGATTAAGGTCGATGGGATAGACCTTCTCGCCTTTAGGAGGGGTGCGGCGGGTCACCGGCATTTTTTTGAGGCGGGTAGTCAGGCTTTCCAGGTTCCGTTCCTCCACCCGTTCCTCCGCGGCCGCCTGCTTCGCGACCTTGGCATACGCAGGCGGCGGCTTCGGCGACGGTGCGATGACCCGGACCGGGGTCCGGATCGGCGCGGGTGGTTGGGGCGGGGCCACCGCCTGGGTGGAGGCGCACCCCGTGACGCCGAGAATGATCGACAACGGCACGAGACTTGAGAGCCATCCTCCTTTGCGGCGTTTCCCCACGAAATTCAGGCAATTGTGCATTATGTATCCCCTGGAATTCCTATTCCGGAAACTTTAAGGTTTTTCGGCCATCTTTATTATGAAAAGTCACTGAATCATTGGCTATTTCAAGCACTGTAAACCCATTCCATTCCTCTCCCAGATAGACGGCCTCGATTTCCGGCTTGCCTTTGCCGCTCCCCGGAAGTTTGCCCCCGATGATGGCCGCCTTGGTCTCCCCGATGATCATGGTTCCTAAGAGCTGGCGGCCTTCCAAGCTGTCCTGAACTTTGGCAACACCGACGGTGGGATCGCTCCGGGCCTGGCTGAACAGGTTCTTGGCCGCGACGGTCTTGAAAGCCGACAGGGGTTGCTGGTCCCTGAGAATGGGCGCCGTGGGCATCTCAGGCCCCTTGGCGGCGGGGCCCTGGAACGGCATGTCCCCCCCCCACCATATCTGGATGATCGCCACCAGCAAGAAGGCAACGCCTGCCAGAAGCAAGAGATTTACCGGCTTGAGCTCACGCCGCCAACTCAACTGGGCACCCCTTTTTTGATGACTCCGGAGATCACCATGCTGATCTGCAAAGGGATGTCTTTATTCTCCCCCCTGACCATGCGTGGTGCATTGATATCCAGATCGGGAATAAACAGGAGCTTTTTATGGTGCTCCAGATGATACAGCAGGGTAACGAGCTGGTTTATGGTGGCGGTCAATTCTACCTGGACCGGCACCTCCAGATAAAGTCCCGCTTCCCGGGGCGGGAGGACCTTGGCGCTGGTCATCTGGACCCCCTGCTCCTTGGCCAGATTTTTCAGAATCTCCTGGAGTTCAGCGGAAGCCACCGCCGGGTTGGACCCGGAAAGAAACTGGCCTTCCGTCCGGGTCAGAGCGGCCTTCATGGCCTTGTTGGCATCGATCACCCGATTCTTGCTTTTCAAGAGGCTGTGATATTTGCTCAAAAGCTTGCTCCGGCTAACCAGTTCCTGGTTCCATGAATCCTCCAGGCTCAGGAGGGGATTCACCACCGCCAGGTAAAAAAGAATCAGCAGCAAGCCTCCGCCCAGAAGCCAGACCAGACGACGATGCGGCGGTGAGAGCCGTTCAAGGGCGCGGTTCCAGGCCTTAAAATTCTGCTTTAATTTTGAAATGCTCGAGTTTATTGGCATCGGTAACAATGGGTGACGCGAATTCAGTTTTTTTAAGCAACCCTGACTTATCCAGCAGGGGAATAAGGTCTGAGGCGGCACTCGACATGCCGCTGAGGTTCACATACTGTTTGCTGAGCCGCAGATTGAACAGCCAGGTATTACTTGGAATGAGCTGGGTCAATTCTTTGAGAATCCCCAGCTTATCCGGGGATTGGGCGATCTTATGCAAGCTCTCCATCTGCTGGGCCAGGGCCCGGCTCTCCTTCAGGAGGCCCTCTACCTCCTTGGCTTCCTGGCTCAACCCGGCTATCTGCCGGTTGACCCGGAAGAGTTCGACACGGGTGTGGATAAAAGCGCTGGCCCCCCAGAGGCAGCTAAGGCCCAGAAAGACCAGGAGCAGCATGGTGGTGAAAGAAAATCGTCCCAGCCGGATAGCCGCCCTCGCCGCCGGGGGCAGGAGATTGACCCCCAGGGCCGCGGGTCCGAAGCAGGAAAGGCCGGCGCCCACCGCCGGCAAGACCTCGCCCAGGTTCATCTCCGGCTGGAGACCCGGGATGGGCAGGTGACTGGGATAGATCACCTCCAGTTCATGCTTCTTGAGGGGCCCGACCTTGAAATCAGCCCCGCCGCGGCCATAGATACCCAACGCCTGGGGTTGCGGCCGCGCTGCCGCCAGGCCATCGACCTGGGCCAGGATAGCCCGGGACAAGTCCTGGCCCTGGAGGTTACGGGCCTGGGCGAAGGCTTTCACCTTGGCCCCCTGAATGTGGGTCAGCTCAAAGGAGTTGTCCAAAAGGAGCAGCAGCAGCCAGGAAGGCGGCAGGGGCCTGGCTGACAGGGCAAAGACCTTGGCGGCCGCCACCGGCGCCAACTCAACCGCGACGGGTCTCAGCGTGGCCTCCGTGAGCAGACGCAGGCACATCTCGACCTGATCCCGGGGCACGGCCATCAACATGAGGCGGATTTCGGTTTCCGTTTCGGCCAGCACCTGAAAACCATACAATAGGTTGTCGGCAGGCAAGGGCAGAAACCGGTCCAGTTCATAAGCCACCACCTGGGCCAGATTTTCCGCCGCGGCCCGGGGCAGGGAGGCCTGGCGGAAGAAGGCCAGGTGAGGGGAGACCGCCAGGCTTACGGGGCATGACTCCAGACCCCAGGCCGACACGGTTTCTGGCAGGACGAGGCCCAACTCTTCCATCTTCCCGGGTTCAAAAGGATAGGTGGACCAACGTCCCACCTGGATTCCCGACAGGTTCTTGCGGACCTGGACCAGCGTCAGCCCCTCTCCTCCCAGATAGGCGCCCAGGCCGTCCATGCCGGTCAGCGTCGAGGCCCTCAGGGCATCCCACCACTGGCTCACGTTAGGCCTCATATCCCACTTCCATTTTAGATTGAGGTTCATCCCGGAAACCCGCTATACCATGAGATAATCATCCAGGGAACCCGCTGGTTTGTGTTTAGGCGCACGGTGGCCCGGATCGTTTGACGGCTGCTATTTTTCTTTACCATACCTGTGGAGGTAATCGTAAAAAAAGGGGAGGACCGGAAAGACATTTGTGCGCCCTGGCCCAACGCCAGATTCGCACTTGCCTGGGTAATCTCTTGAAAATTTCGCACCGGCATCGCCTGCCGGGTAGCTATGATATTCAAGGCGGTATCCCGGGCAAATCCCATGGCCAGCAACACCTCCAAAGGGGCCGTATTGAGGTTGATCCCGCCTCCGGTAGAGTGAACTGTCAACCACCGGCTCAGTTGGGGAATCAAGGGGCTGGCCTCGAAACCGCGCACCCAGGCGAGTTCTTCCACCGTCTCGAACTTGCCGTTCTTGGCGGCATAAGGAGGATCCAGGCTCAGGTAGTAAGCGCTTTTGGCCCCGTAAAGACGCGGGTAGCTCCCCCGTATGCGCCAGTCCTGAATGGAATCAACCATGATGCGGACTTGGGGTTCCGGAAGGCCCAACACGGTAAAAAAGTTGTGCAACAGCGGCTCAGAGGCCTGGTTGAGGCTGATCTTGCCGCCTTCGTCGCCGATCCTGACCTCCGCGGTGCCATCCGGCAGTTCCAGCACATGGGGCTGCTGGTCTCCCTGCCAGAGGGCGCCGGAGTCCCCCTGGGCCTGGGGGGCAACGGCGTTCAGCCCACTCATCTCCGCGGTCTTGGCGGTCACCAGTTTCCCCAGGGCATAATAAATCCCTGCCTCGGCCAGCCGTTGGCACTTATGGGCTTGCCCGAAGTTGCTGGCCAGCTTGAGTTCGGTACGCCATTCCTGGGCCCAGCTCAAAACCAGAACGCTGATCAGCGTCAGGATCAGGATGACCAGAAGGAGCACCGAGCCTTCCTCTCTGGCGGTCACGGCCTTGGAATTAGAAAGATCTGGCGTCATCCCTAAAATCCGATACAGGCAGGTGGATAAACCAGACCAGGGGGGCTCGCCCTTTCTGGGTAAGATAGACCCTGATCCAGTGGGGTAAACCCCTGGCCTTGACGGCATCCCAGGTCTCATATTCCTCATCGCCCTGGCCATAAGTAAAACGGAGGAAGGTCAGATTCCCCATGATTATCTGCCTGACTTCCACTCCTTCCGGGTCCCGGAACCAGTTGACGTTCTTGGTTTGTTCCACGGCCAGCACCAGTTGGTTCGATTCATCCGTGCCCGCCAACACCCGCCAGTGATAAATACCGCCCATATTGTGAGCTTCCAGGGGCACCGGGGTGAAAAACCGCATTTCCGTGGCATTGCCGATAAAATAGCGGCGCTGGTCAAGAGAACCGCTGACGGCAGAACTCAGGGAGCGCGCCAGGATGGTCTGGGCCACCCGGAGTTCCTGGACCTGTTCGGCGGCCGCCTGCCCGTGCCGCATAGCCTTGAGGCTGAGACTGAGGGCACTGTAGGCGACCAATGACAGCAGGGCGGTAAGCCCCAGAGCGATCATCAGCTCCAGCAAGGTAAAACCGGCACTCTCCCCAGATTTTCCCGTCTGAGCCATATATCACATTGCCTTCTGAGCCACGGTCCTGATGGTCTGGAGTTCCAGGGTCTTGTGCCGGCCCCACTCCTGCCAGGTCAACGTCACCTGGATCAGGGAGCACAGGATCCGCTTGTCGGCGAAAGGGTCGGCTAACTCGTACTGGGGCGTGACCCGCACCACATAATCATACCGGCCGTCCCGCCCCTGGGAGGTTCCCCTCGCCAGGGTGTTGATCTCACAGTTTTCCTGCAAGATCTTTTCGGCTACCAGCACTGCCTGGGTGTGGCCCCAGGAAGCTTCCTGGGCCCGCAAGGCCGAGGTCAAAACCTGGAGGAGAACCACCAACACCATACCCATTATAGCGGTGGCCACCAGAACTTCCAGGAGACTGAAACCCTCAGATCCGGGCGGCCGGGGAGCCGGAGGCGCCGGAGTCTGAAGCGGGCTTAGCGTGAATATCGTTTGTGTCATGGCCTAGTTGACGTTGCTCCTCAAGGAGACCTTGCCGGTTATGGGTTCCACTTCCAGGAGATACCGGCGTCCGGTGGGCTCCACCAGCGCCAGCTTACCGCCGCTGGTGCTGCCGTCTCCGTAGAAAGCGATATATCCCTGGCTCTTCTCCGGATTTTGCCATACCAGTCGGGCGTCGGTGAGGCTCACTCCCTTTAAGGCGCCTTCCCGGGTTGAGCCTTCCAGCCGATAGCGGCCGGTCTTGAGGTTGAGAAACAGCCGCACCTTAAATCCCCTGGTGACCGCCTCGCTCCTGGCGGTTCTGAGGGTGGTGGCAAACTCCCGTAAGGTGGCGCGGTTCGATTCCCGCTCCCAACTGTGGAGCAGGCCGGGCAGTACCAGACCCAGGAGGAGACCCATCAGGCCCAGTACCGCCATAAGCTCCAGCAGGGTAAACCCGGCCTGGGCCCGGTGGGCGTCCACGCTGGCTCCCGGTCTCAGGGAGCTGAAAAAAATCTTCGCCAGTTTCATCCGGGGTTCACCATTGCCAGCTGCACCGCAGCCCCTGAAATCGGGGGAACAAGCCCATGTAAACCCTCAGGGGGAGGTTTGCCAGTTCGTGATGTCTTGGTTTTCTCCTTCGCCCCCTTCGGCGCCGTCGGCCCCCAAGGAATAGAGATCATAGGGGCCATGTTCGCCGGGAAATTTGTAAATGTAAGGTCGGCTCCAGGGGTCTTTGGGGACCGGCTTATCCAGGTAGGGCCCACCCCAGGCAGGCAGGTTGTCCACTTTATCCCGGAGAGCCTTCAACCCCTCTTCCTCAGTGGGATAACGCCCCACATCCAGATGAAAAAGGTCCAGGGTCGTACCCAAGAGCTGTATCTGGGTCTGGGCCGTCTTCTGTTTGGCTTTCCCCACCCGGCCCATGAGTCTGGGAGCGACCAGCGCCGCCAGGAGGCCGAGAATGAACAGGACAATCATTAATTCGATGAGGGTGAATCCGCCAGTGCGGCGCTCTTTCCTGGTCAGTGACACAATTCCTCCACTTTAGAATTGAATCTCATAGAGATTGAGTATGGGCAGCAGGAGCGATACGATGATGAACGCCACCACCAGCGACGTCACCAGGATCAATACCGGTTCCAGCAAGGCCAGGAGGCGCCGGACGGCCCTTCTGGCATCATTTTCCAGGGAACTGGCGGCGGATAGCAACATGTCGGCCAAATGCCCGGTCTCTTCGCCGATGGCCGTCATTTGCAGGAAGAGTTCCGGGAACATGCCCACTTTCTTGAGCAGGCCTGAAAGCTGCTGGCCCTTTTCCACATTTCCTAAAACTCCCTTCAGGGACTTAGCCAGGTAACGGTTGTTCACCGAGGCGATCACCACCCGCAGAGACGATACCATGGGGACGCCATTGGCCAACAGGGTCCCGAGAGTTTTGGCAAAAAAGACCGCCGCGACCCGGCGGCTCAAGTCCCCTAAAAAGGGGGCCTTCATCTTGAAACGATCGATCTGAAACTGGCCTTCCGAGCTCTGGACCAACATCCTCAACCCTATGAGCGCCGCCATTGCCAGCAGCGCCCCTAACCACCAGTAAGATCGCAACGCCTGACTGAGGGCGATTAACAGGCGGGTGCTCCAAAAGAGACTCTGGCCCATCTCGTTAAAGAAGGACTCGAAGCGCGGCACCACATAGAGGAGCATGAGAATCAGGGACAGACCGCCCACTCCGGCCAGAATCATGGGGTAGATCAAGGCGGTGAGGAGATAGCTGCGAAACTCGCTCACCGTGTTTAAATAGTCCCCCAGGCGATCCAGGGCCTCTTCCAGGAAGCCCCCGGTTTCCCCAGCCTGGACCAGGCTGACATAGAGGGGGGAAAAGATGCGGTGCCGGCTCAAGGCGTCCCCCAGGGTCTTACCTTCCTGCAAATCACGGAGCACCTGGGAGAGGACGGCCTTCATGGCCGTCCGGGAGGTCACGTGCTCCAGGGCCTGGAGGCTGCGGTCCAGGGGCAGGCCGGCTTTCAGGAGGGCCGCCAGTTCCTGGGTGAAATTCACCACTTCCCTGGTGGGAATCCGGCCCCGCCGCAGCGGCAGCTTATCCTGCCAACGGGTGGCCGCCACGGCCTGGTTGATGCGCAAGGGAATCAACCCGCCCTGCTGCAGGTGCGCCACCACCTGGCGCTCCTCCCTGGCCTCCAGGGTGCCCTGAATGACATTCCCGGCGGCATCGGCGGCCCGGTAGGAAAACATCGCCATGCCTTACTCCTGGGTTACTCGCAGGACTTCCTCTACGGTGGTGACGCCTTGGGCCACCTTACTCCAGCCGTCCGCCGCCAGGGTCTTCATGCCTTGACCGATGGCCTGCTGCTGCAAGGTGCTGGCATCAGCCCGCTGGAGGATAAACGGCCGAATCACATCATCTACGGTGAGGAACTCATAAATACCCGTGCGGCCTTGATAGCCGGTTTGGGCGCAGGCGGGACATCCCTGGCCGTGGAATAGGTGGTCGGTTATTTTTATCTCGCCCAGCCCGACCTGCATCCGGCGCTTTTCTTCCACCTCATAATCGAGCGGTACCGCGGTCCGGCATTCCGGGCAGATGCGGCGCACCAGCCGCTGGGCTAAAATCCCCAGGATCGCCGAGGCCAGCAGGAAATCCTCGATGCCCATTTCCAGCAGGCGGGTGATCGCCCCGGAGGCGTCATTGGTGTGGAGGGTGCTAAACACCAGATGGCCGGTGAGGGCGGCGTGGATCGCGATCTCGGCGGTCTCCCGGTCGCGGATTTCGCCCACCAGCACCACGTCCGGGTCCTGACGCACGATATGACGCAACGCCCGGGCAAAGGTCAGTCCGATGGAAGGTTTTACCTGCATCTGGGTCACCCCCGACAGCCGGTATTCCACCGGGTCTTCAATGGTGATGATCTTTTTTTCCGAGGAGTTGATCCGTTCCAAGGCGGCATACAGGGTGGTGGTCTTGCCGCTGCCGGTGGGACCGGTGACCAGGATCATGCCGTAGGGTTTGTGGATCATCTGGTCAAATTGCTCCAGCTCCCGGGGCGGAAACCCCAGGCCGTGGAGATTGAGGATCACCTTCTCCCGGTCCAGGATGCGGATAACCATGCTCTCGCCCATGAGCGTGGGCAGGGTGGACACCCGGAAATCGATATCGTGCCCCTGTACCTTCAGGCGGAAGCGGCCGTCCTGCGGCAGCCGGCGCTCGGCAATATCCAGACGCGCCATGATCTTCAAGCGTGACAGGACTGCAGCCTGTAAGCCTTTGGGGGGCGACTCGGCCTCATAGAGAATGCCGTCCTTGCGATAGCGGACCCGGAACGCATCCTCAAAAGGTTCCAGGTGGATATCACTGGCCCCCAACTGGATCGCCCGCAGCACCAGGAGGTTGACCAACTGGATGATGGGGGCTTCACGGGCCATATCCCGGAGCTGGCCGATTTCCGTGGTCTCTTCCGTTTCCACATCCAGTTCTTCGGCCTCCAAATCGCCCACCAGCCGGGACATAGGGCCACCCGGCTCATAGGCCGCCTGGATAAACTCCAAGATCTCGGCCTCGGCAGCCTTGACGGGAACCACCGGGACCTTGAGGGCGACCTCCATCGCGGCTTGCAGTTCCTGGTCTTCAGGTTGGGCCATGGCCAGGAGAATGTGGCCATCTTCCCGTTTCAACGGGAAAACCAGGTTCTCCCGTAAGTAGCGCACCGATAGTCCAGGAAAGGACTCGAACGCCGCCAGGTCTTTCAGATTCGTGGGTATGTCCATCCCGGTGCCCTGCCTTTACGGCTCGAAGGTCAGCAAGTAAAAACGAATTTACTCTTCTTATTATAATCTTTTTTCTGGCCCTTGACGAGTTTCCGGGGCATCCCCCTGGGCAGAAGTTCTCATGATGGAGACGGAGAGGGGCCGATTTCCGTGGGATAGACCAGCGGGGCTAGAGACCGGAAGCATGTTTTTCCAGGAGGCAATAGAGCCCCATGACCTGGGTGACGAATTCCTGGGTCTCTTTGATGGCTGGAACCTGACAACCCGCCGAGATTACCCGATTATACCCGGCATTATACCCGGCCAAGGCCAGGGGCACGTTCCCCTGAAAGTAATCCAGCAGTTGCCGAAAATAGCGGCACCCCGCCAGGATATTTTCCCGGGGGTCGAAGGGGTCTCGCACCCCTAAAGAAGCCGCGGTTCCCGGCATGAGCTGCATCAACCCCATGGCTCCCTTGGGAGACACGGCCTGATGGGCAAAATTTGATTCCTGCCGGATGAGAGCCAGGATTAAGGGAATCGGCAGTCGATACAGCCCAGCCGCCTCGATGATGCATGATTGCAGGGCCGGGGAAACTCGCCTCAAAAAGTTCACGGGACTATCCCGGTCCGACATGGATTCAGCCGAGGCCCGGTTAAAAATATGCACCACGCCGCGGTGGTCTCGCTGGGCGACCACCGTCGGGCCCGAACCGGATGGCGGCTTGACCAACCCCGGCCCCCAGGCCATGGCCGGAGGCGTTGGGGTCACCGGAGGGTCATGGGCGGCCGCCGGCACCGCGATCTGCCCGGCCGAGGCCACTAAGGGAGCCTGGAGTGAGGGCAAGTCCGGGGCCGGTGCGTTGACGATATGCCAGACGCCTTGGGCGTCGCGGTAGCGGCGAACGGTTCGGCCAACCCAGACTGGGGAGTGACTCTGGAGCTTGGCTTCAAGGTAGGCCGCCACCTCCGGTCCCAACTCCGGGCACGACACCGTCTGCACCGCCGGAAGAATCAGTGCGGGGGCGCGCGCCTGCGTCTGAACCGCCGGGGTCGGGGTCGCCGGCGCCATCAGAGGCGCCTCATCCAACGCCACATTCGTGATATGAATTACCCCCTGGCGGTCCCGGCGAACGACAATTTTGCCGTGGGAGGCTGGCATTACCGGCTGAGGTGGAGACCAGGACACCCGCCGGAGTTGGGCGGCGGGAGTCTCGGCCGCCGCTCCCGGCCCCGCTTGGTTCCCGGTCCGGTCGGCCAACGGCATCACCCGGTCTGAACCTTCTGGATGGGTGACCCGGGAACCGGGTTGGGGATTAACCGGAACCGGTTCGCCCGGAGCCGCCTCGGGCTTAGGAACTGGGGCTTGGGCCTCGGAATCGGGAATTGGGGCCTGAGCCTCGGAATCGGGAATTGGGGCCTGAGCCTCGGGCTTAGGAGCAGGGGCTTGAGCCTGGGGAGCCAGTTCCCTGGCGGGCAGGGCGATGGGAGCTTTCCCGGGCAAGCTGCTGGGACGAAGAGGTGCTGCAGGGCTGGGAGGATTTGCCGGACTGCCCGGCTGCTTGGACCCGGTGTTGGTAATGTGCAGGATGCCCTGACTATCGGTAAAGCTTTCGATGTCACGGGCGTGGGCAACGTAGGAAAGCTGCATCAACCCCAAAACGATAATGAGGCCCTTTCCCCAGTTCATATCGCCACCCACACTTCTTAGGAAATCTCCCCTAAGTCAACTTGTAACGTTAAGTAACTGCTCATCGGCCCGGTCCGACAAACATTACTTGATATACCAGGTAAAACAACCCTTCACCACACATTCAGTGCTGTATCGGTCCAATAAAAGACCAGAACCTTGAAACGAGTTATCAGGCACAGGGCAAGTCTTAACACACTCAGGGGGCGCTTACCCGGGATTTTACGGCAGCCTTGGCTGCCGCGGTCACAAAATGGTTTTTGGGACCTCTGGGCCCGATGAAAATCCCCTAAAGCTTCTGCCCTTGAAGCCGAATTTTCTTGTCAACGGTATGATAGCACAAATTTCCCTGAAAAAGTACTTTTTTGCCTGACTTATGGGCATACCGCACCCTTAGAGACCAGATACTTCACCGTGGTGGAGCTTAAGAACCTCAGGCCAACACCGCCCGGCAGTGACAAATCAGAAGGAGGGATGAGGTGACAGGTGCACACTACCTCAGGGCCTGGTAAGAAACTCTCGCCTCACAATATGGCCAACTGCTTCTCTGGGGGTTCATCTTGTCAAGCCTTTGTTGTCTTTCGGGGCAGGTGAACACCTTAGAGACCAGCGCTTAAATCAAATCATGAGGGGAGTCACTCAAGGGCCTTTGGTCCACCCGCAAATTTTGAAAAGTCCGGTGGGACGGGCCTCCGTGCCCGCCGCGGCCATAAGCTCATGGTGCGTAAGACGCACCCTACGAAAGACTTTTCGGAACAGTCATTATGGCGGGCAGTGCCCGCCCTACAGGTAACTTTTCGGAGAAGAACCACCGGGGCGGCTGTTCCACAGAAAACGGAAAACGGAAAACAGAAAACTTTTCGGAACAGTTGCTCATGAGCCTTCGGCGCACCCATAAAGCATGGAAAGTCAGGTAGGGCGGGCGTCCTCGCCCGCCACTCAACTGGATTGATGGTGCGTAGGACGCACCCTACGAAAGACTTTTCAGGACAGGTCTTAATTTAGGGTGGGGGGTCAAGTCAAGCCCACATTCCGGGTCCGACAATCGGGTGGGCTGGCGGAGGATCTCCGATTGGATGGAGCGGTTTTTTCTTAAGGCGGGGAACCCCGCCCGGATCACTCAGGACGGGGGCTTGCCGTTATCCTCGGCCAGCAACCTGGTGAGGACGGGCAGAAGTTCCGTTTGGACCTTGCGCTTGGGCACATAGGCGCTGACCCCGGCCGCAGCCGCGTCAGCCCTATGGGCCTCATCGTCAAAAATGGTGAGCACCACCACCCGGGTGGCGGGCGCCGCCGCTTTGATGCCCTGCGCGGCTTCGATGCCGCTCATTCCGGGAAGGCCGATATCCATGATGACCAGGCAAGGAGACATGGTTTGGGCCACGGTGATCGCTTCCTCGCCGCTGGTGGCTTCCAGCAACTGGTAGTGCGGGAACGATAGTTCCAGCCATTCCCGCAGCGATTGGCGAACACCTTGGTGATCCTCCACAATCAGGATATGAGGACTCATAGTTATTCCTTATTTTCTCAGAGATTTTATCATTTCAGTCATGCATGGGCCTTCGGCTCACCCGAAAAACATGAAAAGTTCGTGGGGCGGGCGTCCCGCCCGCCATGTTGGTGCGCCGGGCGCACCCTACACCTGCACAGGCTGGAAAGCCTGTGCCACCACCTTAGATGGTGGGGCGGGCCTCTGTACCCGCCGCCGTTGGTGGCACAGGTTTTCAACCTGTGCACCCGCACCGGTAAGATACCGGTGCCACCAAAGACTTTTCGGAACAGAGCTTGTGCCCGTTATAGACCACCGCCTGGCCATCGGCCAGGAACACAGTGAGGCTCACCGGCTCACCTCCACCACCACCCGGGTACCCTGGCCGGGCTGGGACTCGATGCGGCAGCGGCCGCCGGCCGCCGCGGCCCGCTCGCTCATGGTCATGAGCCCCCAGAGGTGGCGGCCCTCCGGCTGGCCCAGCCGCTCCTGGTCGAAACCGACGCCGTTGTCGGCGATGACCAGGCGAACCGTGCCGTTGTCTTCCGCCTCGGTCAGGAATATCTTCGAGGCCTGGGCGTGCTTGGCTACATTGGCCATGGCTTCCTGGACAATGCGGAACAGGGCCAGTTCCACCGGCGCGGCCAGGCGAGGGACCGCCTCCTGGCCCTGGACGTCCACGCCGATGCCTGTCTTATCGGAGAACTCGGTTCCGTACCAGTGGAGCGCCGACAGCAGCCCGTAGTCGTCCAGCATCGGGGGCCGCAACTCGGCCATCACGTCCCGGATGGTCTCCCCCATTTGATCCACCAGGGCCACGGCCCCGGCCATCCGGCCCCGAAGCTTTGCCGCCGCCTTCCGGGGCATCTCGGTCTGGAGCAGGGTCAGGGTGAGACTCAGGGCGGTGAGACTCTGGCACACCTGGTCGTGCAGTTCCCGGGCCAGGTGCTCCCGCCCCGTTTCTTCCACATCCGCCAGCCGGGCCGCCAGGGCCCGGAGCTGGCCACTTTGCCGGACAATCTCCGCCTCGGCCCGCTTGTGCTCGGTGATATCTTGCAAGATCACCAGGTTCTTGTTCCCGATTCTGGTGCCGATTATTTCGGCGATGCGCACCGTGCCATCCTTGCAGGTCACCCGGGATTCGGACGGTTCAATATCCGTATCTTCCCGGGCCGCCTTTTCCACGGCCCTCCGCCAGTTGGCCATGCCTTTGAGGCGATGGTGCTCGTCGGGATAGGCGCACCGCCACCAGGCCTCCAGGTTCGGGATGTCGTCAAGGTTATAGCCAAAAGTCGTTAGGAAACGGTCGTTCAAATACTCAATATCACCCCGCCGGTTGATAATGAGGGCCGGGACCGGAGATAGCTTGGTCAGTCGCCGGAAATGTTCTTTGCTCTGGCGCAAGGTGGCCGCAATCTGCCGCTGCTCGGACATCGCTTTGGCCAGCTTGAGGTTGCTGAAGCTCAGCTTGGAAACCAAGGCCGAGAATTTCGTCAGGAAATCCATCAGGGGCTTGACCCGGGCCCGACTGATGCGTGGCACCCGGTGCAGCGCTGACAGATAGAGTTCCTGGTCAAAGCCATATTTGGCCGCCTGATCGATGAACAGCTGCTCATCAAGGGGTTCATCGTCGTAGAGGAACTGACCGGTGAAAATATTGCCGACGTGTTTTTCGCCGATGAACAGGGGAGTTGCCACATCCCAGAGGTGGTTCTGGCATTTGAAGGCTGCATACTCGCCCGGCCGCAAGTTTTGAACCAGAAAGAGGTTACTTTCGGTGCAGTTTTGCGCCGCCTGCGGATGGACCCGGTGGAATTGGGTGCAGATGTCTTGCCAGCCGGTAGCCACCAGTATCTTCCCCTGGAGATCGAGAATCGCCATCGCCATGTTCGTCAGTTTGGAGAATTCCTCCATCAGGGCTTGAACCGCCGGGGTATCGAGAATGTTGCTTAACTCCTCGTCGATGATAGCTGCATCCGGCGAGAGAATGGAATCCAGCTTCAGCCGCAAACGTTCTTCGGTGGCCCGCAAGGCCTCCTCCGCCTGCTGGCGCGCGGTGATATCGGAGAGGATGTGCACCGCGCCCAGCAAACCGCCCGAGTCATCCAGGATGGGGTCTACCGAAACCTCAATCCAGCGGTCGCCCAGGGCCAGCACCTGGGTTTCCCGGCGAAGGCTCTTCCTCATGCGCAAAATGGGACAGGCGTCGATGGGTTTGGTCGTGCCGTAAACCACTTCCCAGTAGTGATTCCCGACAATCTCCTCCACCGGCTTGATCACGAAACTTGCCATGGCCCGGTTACATTGCAGGATTTTTCCCTGTATGTCTATCAGGCAGATGGGGTCGGAGATGGCATCAAAAGTGGCCTGCCATTTCCGGCCCGCATCAGCCAGGGCCGTCTCCGAGGCTTCCAGTTCCGCCAGGCGCCGTTGCAGTTCCGGATAGTAGCTTTTCCGGAGAGACCGCTCCCCCAGGCCGATGATTTTTTCCCGTAAATCCCCCTGGAGGTTCTGGGTATCAGAGCGCTTTTGCATAGATTGTCTCGATGTCCCGTTGCCTCGGCTGGCGGGGATTGGTGGCCAAACAGGCATCCAGCAGCGCGGTGGCGGCCAGGTGAGGGATATCATCGGCACGCACCCCCTTCTGTCCCAGGGTATGGGAAATACCGGCGGCGGTGCGCAGCCGCTTCACAGCCCCCACCAGGGCGGTCTTAACCTCTGCCGGAGGCGTCCCTTCCATCTCAAGACCCATGGCGACGCCGATGCGCCGGTAGCGTTCCGGAACCGCATCGAAATTGAAGCTCACCACGTGGTCAAGCAACAGGGCGTTGGCCTCGCCGTGGGGAAAATCCAGCCACCCGCCGAGGCTGTGAGCCATGGCGTGCACCAGACCCAGGCTGGCATTGGAAAAAGCCAGGCCGGCATGGAGGCTGGCCAGCATCATGTAGGAGCGGGCCTCCAGGTCGGCCGGGTTGGCTATGGCCGTCGGCAAATGAGCCGTCACCAGGCGGATGGCTTCCAAGGCGTGCAGGTCGGTAATAGGGGATTGGGCCGTGGAGACAAAGGCCTCAAAGGCATGGACCAGGGCGTCCAGGCCGGTGCAGCCGGTGAGTGCCGCATCCATGGTGGTGGTGGTCACGGGGTCAATCAAAGCCACCTCCGGCACCACGGCCTTGCTGATGATGGCGATCTTGACCCGCCGCTGCCGGTCGGTGATGATGGCGAATTGGGAGACGTCGGCGGAAGTTCCGGCAGTGGTGGGAATGCAAATCAGCGGCGGACCGGGGATTTTCACCTTATCCACCCCTTCAAATTCCAGGATATGCTGCCGGTTGGAACTTGCGATGCCGATGCCTTTGGCGCAGTCCATGGGACTGCCGCCGCCCACCACCACAATGACGTCGCACCTTTCCTGTCTATAGAGTTCCGCCCCGGCCATAACTTCCGAGTCTTTGGGGTTGGGAGTGACTTGGAAAAACAGGGTATACGGCAAGCCGTCGGCTTCCAGGCTCTCGATGACCTGCCCGGCCCAGCCGGCGGCCATGACTCCCGGGTCCGTCACCACCAACACCCGGCTACCCCCGAAGTTTTTGGTATAGCGCCCCGCCAGATGACGCGCCCCGGCGCCAAACACGAATTCCGGGGCGACAAATTTACGCAGCTCTATCACTCCCTCCTCCTTCCGTTTCAGGGGTTAAAGGAAATATCGGCGCGTTTGCTTTTATGATAGCAACCCATGTAGTGGCGGTTCGCGAACCGCTACTACAATTCGGATAGTTACTTGTTTGACGGCACCGTGGCATTAAGCATTACAATGATGTAGTTAACGCTTCTCCCCAGGCTCAGGGTTACCCTCTTGCCGGCCAAAAGTTGCGTTAGCCCGTGGTCCAGTGAAAATCGCGGGCAAAGGCATATGACCAGCCCAATATCTTCTTTCTCTATCGGCAAGTTCCGGTTAATCTTAAAAAAACCTTGCCATATCCCGCCTCTCTCCGGGGTTTTACCCTGCCGGTCCACAGCTCACAGGCGATGCGTTTCTCCGATGTAGCGGATGTTCCATTTTAAGGTGATGAAAAATATCCTATAACCTGTTGAAATACAAATATATACTAGGCCATTGACAGTTTTTTTCTGGTGGCTACATGGGTTTTCCTCAGGGGCAGGGTG
>JAHIKF010000297.1 GCA_018897875.1 Pseudomonadota bacterium
CACGGGGCCAACTTCAGCCCCTGGGTTCAGAAGGTCGCCTTCATCCTCCTGTTCTTCGGGTTCGGAGTGCTGGCCGCGGTTTGGCCGCTCCACACTTGGTCGCCCGTCGGCCACGTAGCCGCTCCCACCGCGGTATCCATGCTCCACGCCGGCGTGTTGATGAAGCTGGGCTCGTTCGCCATCCTCCGGGTGGGCATGTTTCTGCTCCCCGAGGGCTTCCAATACTGGGCCAACCTCATGATGCTCCTGGCCACCGCTGGCATTGTCTACGGCGTTTTTGTGGGCCTGGCCCAGACCGACTTGAAGTACGTCATCGGGTATTCTTCGGTCTCCCACATGGGCATTGTCTGCCTGGGGCTGGCCACCGGCACCATAGACGGCCTCAACGGCGCGGTGTTCCAGATGTTCGCCCACGGCATCATGACGGCCCTCTTCTTCTCCTCGGTGGGCTACATTTACGACCGCACCCACACCCGGGATATTCATGAGCTCGGAGGCTTCTCCAAGATCATGCCCATAGCCTCGGCCTTCTTCATCACTGCGGCCCTCTGCGGCGCCGGGGTGCCGGGGATGGCCAGCTTCTGGGCCGAACTGCTGGTCTTCATCGCCGCCGTCAAGGTCTTCCCCATCGCCGGCATCTTGGCCATCGCCGCCTTGGTGTTGGGCGCCCTGTTCGCCTTGCGGGTGGTCCAGAATTCTTTCTTTAACGCACCCAACCCGAAGTTCGTGCACTTTGAGGACGTCAGCCCCTTCCTGGCGTTACCCCGGATGATCCTCATCGCCGCGTTGCTCTTTTTCGGGTTCTTCCCACAAATTATGGTCAGCATGATTAAATCTTCGATTGTACCGTTTCTCCAGGGAATGTAACCATGGACATGATGCTCTTCGGACCGGAACTCTTTTATCTGGGCATGGCCCTGGTGTTCTTCTGCTTCACCTTGAGGCGCCAGGTACAGGTTAAGCTGGACTACCAGATTGCCTTGGTCTTGTCGGCCATCGGCGTCCTGGTCACCGGCTATTGCCTGTTCCAGCACGGGGATTTGTTTTTCAAGGCCTACCGGGTGGACCTCTTCAGCCAGATCTTCAAGTTCGCCCTGGCTCTGGGACTCTTCCTGGTCTTGGCCATCTCCCACAACCTGGCCCAAATTGAGGAACGCTACCAGGCGGAATTCTATTTCTTCCTCACCACTACCACCATCGGCATGATGATGCTGGTGAGTTCGGTGGAACTCCTCACCATCTATGTGGCCCTGGAGCTGTCTTCCTACTCCCTGTATATCCTGGTGCCGCTGAGGCGGGGTGACGGCATCGACGTGGAAGCGGGCATCAAATATCTGTTCATCGGCGCCGTGTCCTCGGGCTTCATGCTCTTCGGCCTGAGCTACATCTTTGGCGCCACCGGCTCCACCTACCTGGTGGACATCCTCCCCAAGATGACCCTGTTGGTCAACAGCCCCATCGGCATCATCGGGATCCTCCTGACCATGGCGGGCTTCTTTTTCAAACTGTCCGTGTTCCCCTTCCACTTCTGGGCCCCGGACGTTTACCAGGGCGGCGCCAATCAAGTCGTCACCTTCATCGCCACCGCCTCCAAGGCCGCCGCGGTGGCCTTGCTCATGCGCCTGGCGATCCTGGGCCAAGTCTCCGGCTATAACTTCACCATCGCTCTGGTCATCCTTTCCGCGGTCTCCATGACCCTGGGCAACCTGGTGGCCATCGTCCAGAAAGACTTCAAACGCATGCTGGCCTACTCCTCCATCGCCCATGCCGGGGTCTTCCTCATGGGCGTCCTGACCATAACCGAGGCGGGCTACATCGGCACCATCTACTATGCCCTGGCCTACCTGGTGATGAACTTCACCGTGTTCATGGTGCTCTCCGAAGTGGCCACCGACGGCCGGGACCTGAAGATCGACGAGTTGGCCGGGCTCTACCGCCGCAGCCCCCTCTTAATGATGAGCCTGATCCTGGGGATCTTCGCCCTGGCGGGCGTACCGCCTTCCATCGGGTTCACCGGCAAGTTGCTCATCTTCACTTCGGCCATGAACTCGGGCTACTTCTGGCTGGTCCTCATCGGCGCGGTTAACGGCACCATCTGCCTCTATTACTATCTGAAGGTGATCTATGCCGCCTACTTCATCGATGACCCGGGACTCCCGGTCATCAAGCTCAGCCTGCCCATCAAGCTGCTGAACTACGCCCTGGCGGCCATCATCATCGGCTTCGGCTTCTGCCCGGACCGCATCATCGAACTGGCCAAGGCCGCAGCCAAAACCTTACTCTGATATCACCAGCATCGGATCAACCACCGCCGCCTTCCCCCCAAGGAGGGCGGTTTTTTTATGTCAAGGGACCACATTTTTTAGATTGAATCGCAGAATAGACTTTATTTGGGATACTCCACCTCAATGACCCGTTTGGCCACCTCGAAGTTCCCTTCATAGTAGGACTGCCGCAGTTCACTGATGATCACTCCGTAGCGATGAGTGGAGGCGTGGATCATCTTCCCCTCGCCCATGTAGATGCCCGCATGTCCCACGTGACTGCCCCGGCGGAAGAACAGCAGATCACCAGGAAGCAGCTTGGAGAAATCCATTTTTCGAGTCACAACCTTCCCCACCTGAGCTTGTTCAGCGCTGGAGCGGGGCAGATCGATTTTAAATCCATGGTAGATGAACTGGACAAACCCGGAGCAATCCGTTGATAAGCTGTTCTTGAGGGAAGCCCCCCGGGCGTAAGGAGCATTCAGGTAGGCTTTGGCCCGATTCAAGACCAACTCGGGTAAATTCCCGGGTTCAGATGTATTATATTTGGGAGGGTTCAAAGGGATACGCTCGCTCTTGTTCTCTTTTTTTGGCGGTTGGGTAAGCGGGGTGTTCAGGGTATTTGGGGGAGCCAGCGGCTCCAGCAGGAATCGACCGTCCCGTTGGGGGGTAACTTCCATCAGCGGCCGGGTTTCCGCCACTGCGCTCCGCTGGGAATAAGTGGGAACCATGGACGACTCTACCACATCCTGGAAGCGATTCCGGGACGAACAGGTACGACTCGTTTTCAAACTTTTGCTGGATATGTTTTTCTTAATGATCCCCTCCGGGAGAGTCGAAGATTTATTTCTTTCCGGATTGTAGGGGAATGAATGAACCTGGTTGTGGGAATAGTTTAACGCCAGGGTTATTGCCACAATTCGCATTATCCGATTCGCCATTGCGGAGTCAATTTTCTGTGATTCTTTTTTTTCCGGATTGGTGGGGAATGAGAGAACCTGATTAGGGGAAAAGGTTAACGCCAGGGTTATTGCCGCACTCCGCATTATCCGATTCACCATCGCGGTTCCCCTTATCTTTGTTATGGGTCTGGATTTTGACCCTGCGACTCAAAGACCGACCATATTTGATAGGCCTTTAAGTGGCTGATTATGGTATTTGGTGTCCTCCATTATCTTAATGCCAATCCTGAGCTTGCCGCTGAGCCCACCGCTGAGGTTGCGGTGTTATTGATTGCATTTGAAA
>JAHIKF010000298.1 GCA_018897875.1 Pseudomonadota bacterium
CTGGACCAGTTCCGGAACGATGGGCAGGGCAATGAGCTGGCAGTGGCTGTGTTCCAGGGAGGCGCCGGCGGCCCGGCCCTGGTTCTTGAAGATCAGGACGTAGCGGAACCGGGGATCCTCGCTGAGGGCCACGATCCGCTCGCGGTAGGCCTTCAGCACCCGGAAGAACCCCTCCACCGGGATAGTTGCCAGGGTGAGGTGGTGATTCGGGCTCTCGATGATGACCTCATGGGACCCCACCCCGTTCATCTTGTCGAACATCCCTTCGCCGGCTCGGTCCAACTCCCCTTCCGTGGCCAGGGCCGGAAATTTGTTGTTCACCACCCGGAGTTGCCAGCCGGGGGTGTTGGGTTCGGTCCCCGGGTCCCGATAGGCCAGAACCTCGGGCGGCGTGGTATGTTCGTTGCCTTCATCGAAGGGACAAAACCCCCCCTTGGTGACCTCCGGTTCCACCACAAAGTCATGGGGGCGCTTGCCCCGCTCCGTAGAAATAATCACCCAGCGGCCGATGATGGGATCTTTGCGTAATTCAGGCATCTGGCTCCATTCCTGGCCCCCCGTCGTCACCGGAAGGCGAAGGTGCCCGCCCCGGCAGCGCCAGGGGGATGAATGATGTCCCTCAGTATACTTCCCTGGGGATATTTTGCAAGGGATTTGGCGGACATGGAATCACGGCTGACTAAGCCTAGCCGCGCCTCGCCGCCGGGCGCTAAAGATTCCCCCGGCAAATCCCCCTATCCATAAACTATAAGACGGAAATCGACATAATCCAGTCATCAGGTGGAACAGCCCCCCGAGCGGTTCTCGGGGAAGGCATGGGACGCGGTCCACACCCCACCCGGAGATCGCCGTCAGCCCATCCAGGCACTTTGACTCACCGCTTTCCTGAAAAGTTCTTTAAATTGGTGGCACAGGCTTTCCAGCCTGTGCCAAGGCAACTGGTTAGTCGTGCACAGCCTGGAAAGGCTGTGCCACCTCCCCATACCACTTTTCATAACTTTACGGGTGGGCCAAAGGCCCATGTGCGACTGCTCACTGCTCACTGCTCACTGCTTACTGCTCACGGTCAAAAGCTACCGGCGAAACAGGTACATGATCAGGGTCAAAATGATGCTGATGAGAATGCAGGTCCCCAACGGGAAGTAAAAGCTGAAATTCCCCCGCTTAAAACTGATGTCCCCCGGCAGCTTCCCCAGCCAGGGGAGCTTGGGGGCCAGCAGGAACCCCGCCCCCACGACCACCAGGATCACCCCCACCACGATCAGCAAACGGCCTAAATCAGACATCTGAAACTACCCCGTGATGGACTTGGCTCAAGCTCAAAGTTGATTTATGAGCTTGTCGTAATGGCCATGGGACCCGACCCAGAACCAAACCATATGATTTTCGGCTTTGATGCCCACTGCTCTCCAGCCGAGTCCGATACGGATGGAATAGACCGGTTTGATCTGGTGTACCTGTTTATAATGTAACAAGGGATTGCCGGGGTCTTGTCGCCACAGGTGAAAGGCTTTTCTCGCTTTACGTTGAACCGACACCGGAAGATTGCGGAAGGCTTTGCGAAACTTATCGGTAGTATGGGAGATCACAATTGTTCTTCGTCAAGGAGAACGGTTCCGCCTTCTTGAAATTCCGTCAAAGCCTCATCAGCCAGCTTGGCAATCTGGTTTTGGGATTGGGCAAAGGCCTGATCCCAAAGCCTTTCGGAAGCAATTTCATCGAGCAGGAGCGCCGCCAGGGCCTCTTGCTCGTCCGGGGGCAATTGGGCAGCCTGTGCGAAGGCTTCCTCCAGCCGTGTATTCATGATGAAATCCTCGCTTAAGTTAATAATTTAGCACAAAAACGCTATTGATTCAATGGCATGCACGCGGGTTAACCTATTACAGCAAATTTGCCAAATACCATGACCGTCATACCGTTGGCCAAATCATGATTAATATTCTATCGTCAAGAACAGCTTGCATAATCCAAGGGTTCCCCGTTCACGGGCGAATTATCCCGCCCCATAGATTGGCAGGGAAAAATATTTCAGGTTAAAATGTTAAAATTATGTTGATTATTCCGGCCATTGACCTCAAAGACGGCAAGTGCGTGCGCCTGCGCCAGGGGCGGGCCGAGGACGTCACCGTCTTCGGCGACGACCCCGCGGCCATGGGCCTCAAATGGCAGGCCGCCGGCGCCCAGCTCCTCCACGTGGTGGACCTGGACGGCGCCTTCAGCTCCCGGCCCCAAAACCTCGAGTCCATCCGGCGCCTGCGCCAGGCCCTTTCCATTCCCATCGAGCTGGGGGGCGGCATCCGGACCCTGGACACTATCGCGGCCTATATTGAGCTGGGCATCGACCGCCTCATCCTGGGAACCGTGGCCCTCAAGGACCCCGACCTGGCGGCCCGGGCCTGCGCCGACTATCCCGGCCGCATCATTTTCGGCCTGGATGCCAAAGACGGCCTCCTGGCCGTGGAGGGCTGGACCGAGACCAGCCAAATAACCGCCCTGGACGCGGCCCAGGCCCTGGCTCGGCTGGCGCCCGCGGCCTTCATCTACACCGACATCGCCCGGGACGGGGTCAAACGGGGGGTGAATATCCCGGCCACCCAGGCCCTGGCCGAGGCCGTGGACATCCCGGTGATCGCCTCCGGCGGGGTGAGTTGTCTCGACGATATCCGCGCCCTCCTGCCCCTGGAGGCCTTGGGGGTCATCGGGGTCATCACCGGCCGGGCCCTGTACGACGGCAGCCTGGACCTCGCCGAGGCCATCCGGTTAGCGCAATCCTGAGCCTTACTTGAGGTGAAAAACCATGGCAGAACTCACTTCATTGTCCGACCGGGTATCTCAGTTAACCGGCGCGCTGCTCGGCAAATGGCAGAACGTCATGGACATTGTGGCCGAACTGCTAACGGTGCCAGCCGCCCTCATCATGCGCTGCCAGGGCAATGAGATCGAGGTTCTGGTAGCCAGCACCTCGCCAGGAAACCCCTATCATCCGGGGGAAAAAGAGCCGTTGCCCGGATCCGGCCTCTACTGCGAGACCGTAATCAAAACCCGGCGGATGCTGTTGGTGCCCAATGCCTTAGAAGATGAAAAGTGGCGAAACAATCCGGATATCAAGCTGGGGATGATTTCCTACCTGGGTTATCCGATTTTCCTCCCTCATGGGGAAGTATTCGGAACCATCTGTGTCCTGGACATAAAGGGAAACACTTACTCAGTGACTTATAAAA
The DNA here is from genome assembly GCA_018897875.1 of Pseudomonadota bacterium. Taxonomy (GTDB): domain Bacteria; phylum Desulfobacterota; class Desulfobaccia; order Desulfobaccales; family 0-14-0-80-60-11; genus 0-14-0-80-60-11. Next base: position 3,222 of record JAHIKF010000298.1, read on the forward strand.
AACTGCTGCTGCGGTTTAAGGAATTGATTGAAGCTCATCTTGAACTCTTGCATACCAATTGCCTGCTTCAAGACGCCTTGATCCAGGTAAAGATCTTGCAAGGATTGTTGTCCATATGCGCCCATTGCAAGAAGATTCGTGATGATCAGGGTTATTGGCAGCAACTTGAGGCCTATATAAGCCAGCGCTCCGCGGCAAAATTCAGCCACGGTGTTTGCCCGGACTGTCTCCAGGAACATTATTCGGAATTGATCTAACCCGGACAAGCTGGAATCAAAAGGCTTGCAGCTGATTTGCTGCCGGAACAAGCCTCAATCTCAGCACCGAGGTCCGAAAATCCCGGTCTGAACTTGAGGTTGGCAGCCATAAACCGGACCAAAAAATATATGCTCAATTTTGATAAGCTAGAAACACGTTGACCAATTCTTCTTTCCTCCATCGCATCCAGCGGCCCACCCGCTACCTGGGCCGGGAGATCAACGCGGTCGTCAAAGATCCCCGGGCCGTATCCCTGCGCCTGGCCCTGCTGTTCCCCGATTTGTACGAAGTGGGCATGTCCCACCTGGGGCTGGGCCTGCTCTACGCCATCTTGAACCGGGAGGATCACCTCTGGGCCGAGCGGGCCTACGCCCCGGCCCCGGACCTGGAGGCGGACCTCCGGGCCCGGCGCCAGCCCCTGACCAGCCTGGAGTCCGGCACTCCCCTCAGCCGCTTTGACCTCTTAGGGGTGAGCCTCCAGTACGAGTTGGGCTATACTAATCTTTTGAATATGCTGGACCTGGGCGGGGTGCCGCTTATGGCCGCGGACCGGGACCAAAGCCACCCGGTAGTCATCGGCGGCGGCCCCGCCTGTTTCAACCCCGAGCCGGTGGCGCCCTTCTTTGACGCCCTGGTTTTGGGCGACGGGGAAGATGTCATCCTCGAGCTGGCGGCGCTGGTGGCGGATTGGAAGGCCAATAGCGGCACCCGCCGGGAGTTGTGGCAGGCCCTGGAGGAGTTGGAAGGCGTCTACGTCCCGGCGTTGTTTGCCATGGACTTCGACGCGGCCGGGGTGCTCAGGGCCATCGTCCCCCAGGGGCGCCGGAGTAATGTGGCCAAGCGGGTCCTGGACGATCTGAACCGCATAGCCCTCCCCGACTCCCCCCTGGTCCCCTCCTGCCAGATCATCCACGACCGCCTCAACGTGGAGATTTCCCGGGGCTGCACCCGGGGCTGCCGTTACTGCCAGGCCGGCATGATTTACCGGCCGGTGCGGGAGCGGAACCCGGCCGCGACCCTGGCGTGGGTTTCGGCAGCCCTGGCCGCCACCGGCTTCGAAGAGGTCTCCTTGCTGAGCCTCAGCATTGGCGACTACGGCCCCCTGGCCGGACTTCTCCAGTCCCTGATGGACCGATTGTCCCCGGCCAAGGTGGCCGTCTCTCTGCCGTCCATGCGCGCCGACACCCTCACCCCGGAGATGATGGCGCAGATTAAACGGGTAAGGCGCACCGGGCTGACCCTGGCTCCGGAGGCGGGGACCCAGCGCCTGCGCCAGGTAATCAACAAAAATCTCACCGAAGAGGCCATCATGGACTCGGCCCAGCGGGCCTTCGCCGCCGGCTGGCAGCTCCTCAAGCTCTATTTCATGATCGGCCTGCCCCGGGAGACCCAAGCAGACCGGGAGGGGATTACGGCCCTGGCCCGGCAGATTCTGGCTACCGCCCCTCGGGGCAGCCGCCCCCGGCTCAACGTCAGCCTTTCGAGCTTTATCCCCAAGCCCCACACCCCGTTTCAGTGGGAGCGCCAGGAAGATTTGGCCGAGTGCCGCCGCCGGCTCCACGAAGTCAAGGACCGGCTGCGCCAGAAAAACATCCAGACCAAGTGGAACTCTGCGGCCCAGACCTGGCTGGAGGGGGTGTTTTCCCGGGGCGACCGGCGCCTGGCCCCGGTGTTGCTGGAGGCCCACCGCCGGGGGTGCCGCCTGGACGCCTGGAGCGAACACCTGCGGCTGGAAGCCTGGCGGGAGGCCTTTCAGGCCGCCGGCGTCGACCCGGACTTCTATCTGCGGGGACGGCCCATAGAGGAGCTATTGCCCTGGGACCACGTGGACTGCGGGGTGAGCCGGGACTTTTTGCTCACCGAGCGGGCCCGGGCCGATCAGGGGCTGGAGACCCCGGACTGCCGAGTCTCGGGCTGCCAGGACTGCGGCGTCTGCGACCAGGACTCGATCAGTCTCAGGCTTGAGGACTCTTTAGCCCTGCCCTTGGCGCCGCCCCCGCCAGCGCCACCGCCGGCCCCCGACCCGCTGTCACCCTACCGCTACCGGCTCACCTACGCCAAGCTGGAGGAGGGCCGCTGGCTGGGGCACCTGGAGATGGTGGCCTCCCTGTATCGCAGCCTGCGCCGCTCCGGGTTGCCCCTGTCGTTCTCGGCCGGATTTCATCCCCTGCCCCGGGTCTCCTTTTATGACGCCCTGCCCCTGGGGGTGGAGAGCCTGGTGGAGACCATGGACGTGGCCTTGGCGGCGCCCGTGCCCGAGGACACGCTGGTATCCACCCTGAACCGGGTGCTGCCGCCGGGCTTGAAGATCCTCCTGGCGGCCCGCCTGACCAAGCGCCTGGGTCCCCCCGGGCAGAAAGGCGCTCTCTACCAGGTGGAAAGCCCGGAGCCGGTGTTTGAGGCGAGAGCGGCGGCGCACTTCCTGGCTCAAGCCGAATTCATGGTGACCCGGCACCGGCCTAAAGAGGACCAGCGCCTGGACCTGCGGGGGCTGGTGGCGGGGCTGACCGTCCTGGACCCGCTCCACCTGGAACTCGACCTGCGGCGTCAGGAAAAAGGCAACTTCAAGGTGACCGACGCCCTAACGGCGATTTTCGCCCTTAACAACGACCAGGCCCGGGAACTGCGGATTGTGAAGATAAGAAGCACTTGATGATGGCAGTTGAAAAACCGGAATTTTTGGTCATCCTGAGCCAAGTGAAGAATCTCATACGAAGTTGCAGTCAAAAGGCATTGAATATTTATGTCATTCTGAACGGAGCGCAGCGCAGTGAAGAATCTCGGCGGCTCAAAAAGAGAGATTCTTCACTGCGCTCAGCCAAATGTGAGGTGCGTTTTACGCCCCCTGAGATCCGTAGGGCGCGTCTCACGCGCCATTTTTGGTGCGTAGAACGCGGCCGATAAAGGGAAATTACCTTTTTGAGCCTATATTTTAGTATAAACAGGCGCGTGGAACGCGCCTGACCAATACACCGGCTGAAAGCTGACCGCTGACAGCTGATAGCTTTTTTCATATAAATAACCCTATGCCCAACTTACTGCTGATCAGCGTCACCGAATGGGACACCCGGGTAGCTTTTCTCGAAGACGGACGCCTGGCGGAGTTTTACGTCGAGGGCCAATCGCAAAACGGTCCCGTGGGCAACGTCTACAAGGGCCGGGTGACCAGGCTCCTGCCCGGCATGGCCGCATCCTTTGTGGATGTGGGCCTGGACCGGCCCGCCTACCTCTTTGCCGAAGATGTGATCGCCCAGGAAGATGAATTTTTTCAGGTCTGGCTCAAAGGCGAGATCGACGAGAACCCGCCCTCCCGGCGGCTTCCCCCCGCCACCATCAGCGACCTGCTCCATGAGGGCCAGGAAGTGCTGGTCCAGGTGTTGCGAGGCCCCACCCCCAACAAAGGCGCCCGCCTCACCACCCACATCAGCCTGGCCGGCCACTACCTGGTCTACATGCCCACCCTGAGCCAACTGGGGGTTTCCCGCCGCATCAATGACGAGCCGGAACGCCAGAGAATCAAGGCCACCCTGGAAGAATTGCGGCCCGCGGCCGGGGGGCTCATCGCCCGCACCGCCTGCCGGGGCCAGGGTCTGGAGAAGCTGACCCGGGAACGGGACCTGCTCATGGGGATCTGGCAGCGCCTCCGGCGCAAAAAGGACCACGCCACCTGCCCCAGCCTCCTGCATCAGGAACTGGAGGCCGCCCGGCGCGTGGTGCGTGAGCTCTATTCTCCCGAGGTGGACCGGGTCCTGGTGGACGACCCCGCGGCCTTTGAGCGCATCGTCGACTATCTGGAAGCCCTCAATCCCCTGGATAAATACCGGGTGGAACTCCATGCCGGGCCCGAGCCCATCTTCAGCCATTTCGGCCTGGAAATCGATTGGGACAAACTCCTGGCGCCCAAGGTCTGGCTTAAGAGCGGCGGTTATCTGCTCATCGACCCCACCGAGGCCCTCACCGCCATTGACGTCAATACCGGGCGCTTCGTGGGCCGCAAACACCTGGAGGAAACCCTCCTCAAGACCAACCTGGAGGCCGCCAAGGAAATCGCCCGGCAGCTCAGGCTCAGGAACATCGGGGGCCTCATCGTCATCGACTTCATCGACCAGGAAAAGGCGGCCCACCGGGACCTGGTCTACCAGACCCTGTTGGAGGCCCTGGCCCGGGACCGGGCCAAGACCACGGCGCTGCCCATTTCCTCCCTGGGACTGGTGGAGATGACCCGGCAGAGAGTCCGGGACAGCCTGGCCCAGACCATCACCGAACCCTGCGGCGCCTGCGGCGGCCGGGGCCTGACCTTGACCCCCCAAATCGTGGCCTGCGACCTGCTGCGCCAGCTAACCGCCGAGGCCCGGGAATTCCCCGGCTACCAGCTTCACCTTTCGGCGCATCCCCAGGTGATGGCCATCCTTGAAAAAGACGGCGCCCGGCTGCTCAAGCGCCTGGCCAAAGAGCACCAGGTAAAGGTGACCCTGACCCCCCAGCCCCAATTCGCCCGGGACCATTACACCATCACCCACGAATGGCCGGGGAAGTGAGCCGTGAGCAGTGAGCGGTAAGCAGTTATCAGTTGCCAGTGGTCAGTGGTCAGTGTTAAATGAAACGCAGGGGTCTTAGCGTAACCGACTATTGACCATTATCAATTGACCACCATTGAGCGTAGTGAGGTTATCGTGTTTGGAAGTCGGAGATTTCAGTGAGTAAGGATGAGGAATTTAGGAAAAAAATCCACGATTGGCTAAGTAGCCAGGGGTATCCTCTAGAGATGCAAGTCTCCTTAGCTTTCAAGCAATCCGGATTTTCAATCAGGCAATCAAATTTCTATGCCGACCCTGAAACGGGCGAATCAAGAGAGATTGATGTCATCGCCACAACAGAAGATCTCTCATGGTCAAAGTATGTATCTTATGTCATAGAGTGTAAAGTCAGCCGTGATAAGCCTTGGGTACTTTTTACCACAGAGAATTTGTTTGAAGGTTGGAATATATTTTTCACAAGAGCTGTCCTGACGGAAGAAGCAAGAAATGTTTTGATTAAGGCTTTTTCCGAAGACAAAGATAACCCGAAATTCGAATGGTTACGAGAAAAATTACTTTCTGGATATGGGCTAACTCAAGCTTTCACTTCTGGCCGCGATATACCACATGAGGCTATAATGAGCGTCTCCAAAGGGGCGATAGCTCGTAAAGTTGAGCAGGACAAACGTGCGGGTGGCGTTTTCGACGTAATCTTTCCCGTCATCATAATTGATGGACGCCTTTTTGAGTGCTTTCTCGACAATAGTTGCAGCGTCCAAATACGAGAGATTGAAGAGGGCGTTCTTTTTTCACCAAGGAGTATAGGAGGGACATTGACCTCCTGCATTAGGCTCGTAACTATCAAAAGCTTGCCGGAATTCTCACGAAAGGCATATGAAATGGCCAAAGTCGTTTTGACTTAGGTCTCGAACGTGAAATCAGAAGGAGATTCTTGAATTAGCAGCGAATGAACTCGGGATTGCTGGCTTTTGAGAAAAGCAGGGTTTTGAACTAAAGCATGGGAGCGAGCAGAAGCTTGGCAGATAGGCCAAATTAACACACATTTTTGCATATATTTGAATAGAAAAATATTATGAGCGTCGAATTAAAAGACATTAAATTGCTTTGGGGTCGAGCTGCCAATAGATGTTCATTTACAGGCTGTAGGATAAAACTGAGTCAGGATAAGAAAAAAGCCTCAGAATCATTCCCGATAGGAGAACAAGCACATATTGTTGGGAGGGAAGAACGTAGTGCACGAAGTAAGAGTATTTTGTCTATAGAAGATAGGGATTCATATCATAATCTCATTCTATTATGCCCCAATCATCATACGATTATTGATAAGAATCAAGAGGATTACCCAATTGAAAAACTACATATGATGAAATCTCAGCATGAATACTGGGTGGAAACCACCCTTTCAGAGTCCCATGATCTAAAAACCAAAGCAAGTGATATTATTTATGCCAATTTGATTGATATGGCCGTTGAAGATTGTTCATTTAGTACTTGGGAAAATTGGATAAGTGTATTATATGGTCCGTCTCATGTGATCAAAAAAACTCTGCACAATAAGATATTAAACTATACTTTAAAGATGTATAAGGCTGTATGGCCTGGAACATTACCAGAATTAGAATCTGCAATGAAACTTTTCTCAAATATTATGAATATAATGCTTCAATTCTATATGAAAAACACCGATATTAAAGAGGATTATTTTATTGAGGATAGATCATATAAAAAACAACGGCTTCCAGAGGCTATATTTAATGAATTATCAGAAAAACGTAAGTGTTGGGAAAATTATTTGGATGAGCTGATAATAGAAGTCGTTAAAGCCGCGAACTGGCTTGCCGATTTAGTTCGAAGAGATATCAATCCGCTATTTATGGCTATTGATGGTAAATTTTCTTTGGTTTGGGGTCCAGACGATGATTTCAGTTACAATACTATTGTCCCAGAGTATTCAATTGATGAAAAAAACCAATTAATTGATTCATATGAAGAAAAATGTATGTACTTGATCACAGGGTTAAAAATTAGGCTTGTGAGATCCAGGCGATATCTGGTTGGAGCCCCTTGAAGTAACAGGTCATCGCCTCCACTAGGACCGGAAAGGTCTGACGGCCCCGCACGCGACAGGTTTGGCGCAAAG
>JAHIKF010000299.1 GCA_018897875.1 Pseudomonadota bacterium
CGTGGCTGCCGACGCCGTGGGTGTGGAACTTTTGGGGCGTACCCTGGCCGACGTGCCCTACATCCTTATGGCTGAGAAAGCCGGGGCGGGAATCGCCGACTATCACCGGCTCAACCCGGTGCTCCTTAACACCAGGACCTAAGTACATGATTTTTTATTAAATATGGGGGCGTTTACTGCCTCCCCCCTCACCCCAACCCTCTCCCCCCAAAAGCGGGGGGAGAGGGAGAAAGATCGAAATCCCGCACACTTAATAAACTTGTGGGTAACGGTTAGTGGGTTGGGGGGAGAGGGAGGCTTGCAGGATTCCTTCTTTATCCCCTCGCCCCCAATGGGGGAGAGGGTTAGGGTGAGGGGAAAGTAATCTTTACAGAGCAGTTCCTCATGGGCCTTGGGCTCACCCGTAAATTATGAAAAGTCTGGTAGGGCGGGCGTCCCGCCCGCCAGCGGTGCGCGCTGCGCACCCTATAAACAACTGGCATAAACTAATGGTGCGTAGGACGCACCCTACGGACGATTTTTCAGGAAAGTCATTCACGAGCTTTTGGCACACCCGTGAAACCTGAAGACCTGGCATGGCTGGTGGCACAGCCTTTCCAGGCTGTGCACGATTAACCAGTTTCCTCGACACAGGCTGGAAAGCCTGTGTAACCGATTTAAAGAACTTTTCGGAACATAAAAACGCTAACCAATTGATCCACTATTAAATTAATTCACGAGCACTACCTCATGCGCATCGTCACCGTCCGCCGCATCAGTCAAGTCTTCTTCCTGGTAGTGTTCCTGTGGTTCTGCGTCACCGCGACCCTGGGGGCGAATTGGTGGCAGTTGCGCGGCTGGCCCATCAACTGGATCCTGGACCTGGACCCCCTTACGTCCCTGGCCACGGTCCTGGCCACCGGCACGCTCTATGCCTCCCTCATCTGGTCCCTGGTCGCCATGGTGCTGACCCTGGTGGTGGGCCGGTTTTTCTGCGGCTTTGCCTGTCCTCTGGGCGCCATCAACCAGGCAACCGGCTGGGTGGCGCGGCGGGGGCTTAATCTGGCCGGCCGGGTGGAGGCCAATCGCCACCGCCGCCTTCAATCCGTGAAATACTACCTCCTGGCCTTCCTGCTGGCCCTATCCTTTCTGGGGTCGGTGCAGACCGGGATTTTCGACCCGCTGCCCCTGCTGCACCGCAGCGTCAACCTGGCCCTGTTGCCTTTAGCCGATAACGGCTTAGGCGTGCTCAGGGACGAGCCGCGCTTTTACGCCTCGGCCTGGCTCATCGGCGTCGTGTTCCTGGGGGTGGTGGGCTTGAACCTGGTCTTGCCCCGGTTCTTCTGCCGGTTCATCTGCCCTCTGGGGGCGCTTTTCGGCCTGCTGGGCCGCTTTTCCCCCTGGCGCATCGGCAAGACCGCGGATAAGTGCGGCGATTGCCGTATCTGTGAGGAATACTGCGAAGGGGCCTGCCGTCCGTCGGGAACCTTCATCATTGGTGAGTGCGTCATGTGCATGAACTGCCTGGATCGCTGCCCCGCCGGCCAGGTCACTTTTGCCGGCAAAGCCTCGGCGGCGGGTGAGGTCGGGTTGCCGGACCTGTCCCGGCGGGGGTTTATCGTGGCCGGGTCCGGGCTGCTCCTGGCATCCATGTGGGGCGTCGGCGGGCTGGCCGGGGCGGGCCGCGACGCCAGCCTCATCCGTCCACCCGGGGCCCTGGACGAGGAACGCTTCCTGGCCCGCTGCATCCGGTGCGGCCAGTGCATGCGCATCTGCCCCGGCAACATCATCCAGCCCGCCCTGTTGGAGGCTGGGGTGCAGGGCCTGTGGACCCCGGCAGTCGACTACCGCCTCGGCCGCAGCGGCTGCCAGCCCAACTGCATCGCCTGCGGCCAGGTTTGTCCCACCGCGGCTATCCGCCCCTTGAGCCTGGACGAGAAGCAGGGTCTGGGCGACTTTGCCGCCCAGGGGCCCATCCGCATGGGCACGGCCTTCGTGGACCGCGCCCGCTGTCTGCCCTGGGCCATGGACCGGCCCTGTCTGGTCTGTCATGAATTGTGCCCCGTGAGCCCCAAGGCCATTTTCACCCGCACCGTGTTCGAGACCATTCGAGATGGGCAGGGCTTGCCGGCCAAGGTTCAGGGACCTGATGTGAACCTGGATGCGCCGTTTTCCACTTCGGTGAACCTGACCAGCGGCGATTACTTTCTGCGCCCGGCGGGGCGGCCCGAGGCCGCGCCCCGGCGCATCACCGGCCTGGCCGGAGTTGGTCTGATCCTGGAGCGCCCCCTGGCCGGAGAGGACCTCGCGGCAGCGGGGGGCCGGGTAGATATCGTGGTGCGATTAGAGCATCCTTTTATGGACCCAGCCAGGTGCATCGGCTGCGGCATGTGCGAACATGCCTGCCCGGTATCAGGCCGGCGCGCCATCCGGGTATACAGTGAAAACGAATCCCGTTCCCGCTCGGGGCGCATGCTTATTTAAGGAGTGAACCGGGGCAGCTCACGTGGGGCTCCATGATGAATATGACATTTCAGGTCACGATTTTTTACCCCCCTTTTCTAAAGGGGGGCAAGGGGGGATTAAGTAAGCGCTTCATAATCCCCCTAAATCCCCCTTTAAGAAAGGGGGACTTAAAAGCCCACAGAGAGGTTTACCCCTCGTTCCCAAGCTGAGCCTGGGCACCAAATTTCGTTCCCAAGTACAACTTGGGAACGAGTGGACAAAACAATCCATGCATCATAGGCCTATGAGGTGGCTATCATGAACCGGAAGAGCAAAGACACCGGCGTTACGCGCCGGGATTTCGTCAAGACCGTGGGACTGGCCGGACTCGCCGTGGCGGGAGCCGGCGCCACGGGGGCCCTCGCCGCCCCGGAGCCGCCGGCCGGCGCAGTCAAGGCCGCCATCGTGCCCAAACGCACGCTGGGCAAGACCGGCGTGGAGGTGTCCATCCTGAACCTGGGTGGCATGTTCGACACCATCAACAACCAGCTGCTCCTCAAGCAGGCCATGAAATGGGGCGTCACCTTTTGGGACACGGCCGAGTCCTACGGCAACGGCCTGAGCGAAGAGGGGTTTGGCCGCTTCTTCGCCCGTAACCCCGAGGCCCGCAAAGAGATCTTCCTGGTCACCAAGCTGGTGCCCAAGGAAGGCAACCTCACGGAGCGCTTGAATAAGAGTCTGATACCAATTTGACATCAAACGTAGAGTAATGGTATATTGGGCAGGGGCTAAAAAAGATGCGCAAACCTGCCCAGATCGAATCTTGGCTGACGCCGGAAGAATTGTTGTCTTGGCTGAAAGAAGCTCCCACGGTTGAG
>JAHIKF010000300.1 GCA_018897875.1 Pseudomonadota bacterium
ATTTCCGCCGCCCGCCGGTTCCACAGGATAAACTTGCCCTGCCGGTCCACGATGCCGATGGCATCCACCGAGTTGGCAATGACGTTTTCCAGGTAATCCTTGGTCTGCTCTAGTTCGGCCTCGGTCCGCTTGCGTTCCTCGATTTCCTGTTTCAGCTGCTGATTGGCTTGCACCAGTTCCGCGGTGCGCTCGGCGATGCGGTGTTCCAGTTCGCCAAAGGCCCGCCGCCGCGCCTCTTCGGCCATCTTGCGGTAATCTTTAAATATCTGCAATTCGGCGAGGCGCCGACGCAAAGTTGACAGCTCTTCAATCAGCTGGGCTTTGGTTTTGTCTGAGTCACGCATGTCAAATTACTTCGGCTCAATTCCTCGGACTAATCAAACTACAAAAATAATAACTTTATCTTTAATTTCTCCACCATAGCATATCTCATTTTCCCTCCGGCCGGAAGACCGTATCCCAGTCAGCCGGCGGCGGGGCCTCCTGGAGTCGCCGGCAGCGGTCCCGGTAGACCCGGGCCGGGCCGTCTTCGGGGTTTTCCGTCAGGATGGCTTCGAACGCGGCCCCGGCTTCGGGGAAGCAGCGCTGGCGATAGAGCTCCAAGGCCTGGGCGAAGTCCTGGCGCCGCCTGATGAGCTCCGGTTCCAATTCCCCCGTGAGACCCAGGACCTCAAAGACCCGGACCGCCTGTTCTTTGCCTTTGACCGCCACCAGGTCCAGTTCCCGAAACTCCACCGTCCCGGTGCACTCCGCCACGGTGGTCTCACTGGCCATGATGTGGGAGCCGTAAAACTTGTTGACGCCCTCCAGGCGGGAAGCCAGGTTGACGGTGTCGCCGATGACGGTGTAGTCGAAGCGCTTGGCCGAACCCAGGTTCCCCACGATGGCGTCGCCGGTGTGCAGGCCGATGCGCATGGACAGGGGCGGCAGGTTAAGGCCGGCAAACCCGCGGTTCAACTCCTGAAGGGCCGCCTGCTGCCTCAGGGCGGCGCGGCAGGCCCGGGGAGCCTGGTCCGGTTGGTCCAGGGGGGCGCCCCAGAAGGCCATGATGGCGTCCCCTTCGAATTTGTCCACGGTGCCCGCCTCATCCAGGATGATCTCGGTCATGCAGGACAGATAGTCGTTGAGCAGGGACACCACGGTCTCGGCGCTGAGGCGCTCCGAAATGGTGGTGAAGCCGGCCAAATCCGAGAAAAACAGGGTGACCCGGCGGCGTTCGCCCCCTAATTGCAGCTTTTCCGGGTGTTCCAGCAAATGGTTGATGACGGTCTCGGACATGTACTGGCCGAACATGCGCCGGATGTAGAGCTTCTGGCGGCCTTCGGTGGCGTAACTGAACGCTGCGGCCAGGGTGAAGCTAAAGCCCAGGGCGACCCCGGGCAGCACCGGGTCGGCCCACCAGCCGTAATGGAAGGCCCCGACGACCAGCCCCAGGTAAGCCAGGGCCAAGGCCGCGAACCCGGTCAGGGTGGCGGCAAGCCCCGAGAAAAAGAGGACGACCAAAACCATGGCGGCGGAGAGCACTATGATTCCGGCCCACAGGCCCCAGAGGGGCGCCGGCCGGAGAAAGTCGCCCCTTAAGAGGTTATCCAGCAGGGTGGCGTGGACCTCCACCCCGGGATAAACCGCGGCCACCGGGGAGGCCTTCAGGTCCAGGAGGCCTGGGGCGGTGAGCCCCACCAAGACCCACTTGCCGGCGAAATCCGCCGGCGGGTAGATGGGGGGCTGCCCATGTTGGCGGCGCGCTTCCGAGGCGATGATGTTGGCGGCGGAAAATCGCTTATGGCTGCGGCTGGGGCCGCGAAACTTGAGGAGGAACTGCCCCTGGCCGTCCAGGGGAATGGCCAGGTCCCCCACCTTCAGGGCGCCGGGAGTGAACCGCAGGTCGCCCGGGGCCCCGAAGCGGTGAAATGCCGCGAACCCCAGGGCAGGAAGCCACTTATCCTTAAAGGGCGCCACCAGGCGCACCCGGCGGTAGATGCCGTCCGCGTCCGGGCTGGACTCCACGTTCCCCAGGGCGGCGGCCGCGGCCAAGAGCGCCGGGATGGGGGTGACTACGGACCGATAGGCGGGCTGATCCTGGGGCGCCGGGCCGGGGATGGTGAGGCCGGCTTGCTTAAGCAGGTCCGCTTCCGACGGGTTGGGCGGCTTGACATCCCGGGACAGGAAAAACGGCAGCGCCACGTTGCCGGCCGCGGCCACCGCCCGGGCGAACTTCTGATCGTCTTTGGAGCCGTAGGACGAGGCCTCGGTGAACAAGATGTCGAAAATCACCGCCTTGGCGCCGGCCCAGCGGCAATATTCGATCAGGGGGGCGTAGACCTCCCGGGGCCAGGGCCAGGTAATCCCCTGGGTTTTGAAAAAATCCAGGTCGGGCTGATCCACCGTCACCACCACCACCTGGGGCGAGGCCGCCGGCAGCGGCACCCGGCGGAAGAGCACGTCCAGAGTCTTGAGACGGTAGGGCTGGATGGCCCCGGAGAGGTCCAGGACCAGGGACAACACCAGGGCCGCCAGGGTAAGCCCCAGGGCAGCCAGCCATTTGGCGTGCCGGAAAGCGGCGGTCAGACCGAGGTTGCGTTTCATGGCCCCTTGGAAAAAAGGTGATTTTGTTTAAGGGAAAGGCCCGGTTCTTTCATATTTTTCCAGCATTGTCCGGTTTGGTTTTTGCAAAGGAGGCTGCTCGTCATACGTCGTCCAACAATTCATAAATTCGCTAACGCACTTTTTGCTCCGAGAAGATTACTTCCCCCTCACCCTAACCCTCTCCCCCATTGGGGGAGAGGGGAAAAAGTGGAACCGATTTAATGCCTTATGGGTACTAAACCCGGCGACATCACCTACTCCCTCTCCACCCGCTGCGGGGGGAGAGGGTGGGGGTGAGGGGGGCAGAACAACCGCAGTCAATTTCCTGACCGGACCGTGCTGATATTTTTCATTTTTTCATTTTCTTATAAAAGAAGTCCCCCGCTCTTTCCCGCCGAATTTCAACCGCGCCTTAACTCCCCTCACGCCAGGCGGATGCGGAACTTCTCCACCAGATGGTGGGGGTGGTAGGACATTTTGGCCGTCCTCAGGCCCGCCTCCCCCAGGTCCTGCTCCCGGTTGACAAAGTTCACCTCGGCCCAGGCCTGCCGGCAGAACTGTTGATTAATGACGGCGTAAAGGCCCCGCAACTCCGGGGCGGCCTTCTCCAGATGGATGACCGCGGTGGCCTTATTGAGCAACTCCCCGCAGGTAAAGGCCTCCACCCGGTCGTTGACGAGAATCACGCCGCCCTGGAGCGAAAGGGCCTGGAAATTGGCCAGGGCCGCATTGACGGCCTCCCACTCCCCCATGAGGGAAAGATCATCCTCGCATCTCTTGACCTTACACCACCTGGCGCTCACCTCCAGGCAGGCCGGCAGGTACTCGGCCCTGAGGGGCTCATAGCGGAAGCGCTGAGACCGGGCCAGACTGTTGATGTGGTTGCGCTGGGCATGGTAGTTGCCCCCAGCCAGATTGATGAGATCGTCGGTGCGGTAGACGTAATCGAAGTGATCTCGCACGCGCTCCACCACGAAGTCGGGGTGGCCGGCCAACTCGGCCGCCAGCCGGGGGTCGGCCCGCTCAATGGCGGGGTTCGCCACCCCGAACTCGTCCCGGAGCCAGCCTAAGACCTGCCGGCAGAGATCGACCCGGGGCGCAGGCCCCACCGGCGGCAGGGCCCAGGCCTGGCCTCCGGCGACAGCAGCCACCACCAGGAGCCGGTCCCGGGACCGGGACCACTGGTAGCCATAGTGAGACTGCCATATAAAGAGATTGGTGAAGGTCAGCTCCGAGGTTTCAGCCTGATAGTCCCAGAGGATTGGGCGAAATATTTCCCGGTCGGCCAACGCCAGGGGCTGGAACCGGGGGAAAACCGGCTCCGGGGCAGAAGAGTTGTTAGAGAGGAGCGATTCGGCCATTCTCCATAACCATTGGTTGATCGCCCAGCCGGCGGGCCTGGGCGGGATCGAGCCTCACTACTATTATGGTCGATTTTGCCGCGGTTTTCATGTTAAAGATGATTTATTCTATAATATCAGAGTGTTTTGGGTCAAGGTTGGCGGTGGGGTCATCGGGGCAGAAGACCTCGGGCTCGATGACCAGGGCCCGGGCGATGTCTAAGCGCTTGGTCTCGCCGTCCGCTTCCAGCCAGAGGCGCCCATTGATCCGGAACCCGGGGGAGCCGGGACCACTGGTACGGGTGCCCGCCAGGCGCCGCCGGGGCCGCAGCAAGGGTACGATTTTGCTTGACTTTATTTCGTTTATCAGCAGATTATAACAGAATATCAAAAAATTGGGGGGTCCCGGTTCGGCCAGCAGCCTTGGGGGAGGGCAGGCCTTCCCGGCCTGGGACGACATAAACACGCCGCCACAACCTTTGCTGCAGATTAAACCTTTCCCCTGAACAGCCGATCTAACCGGTAGAGGAAATTTTGCCTCATCGCCAAAACCTGAGAGCATTCTGCGCGTCATTAATGCGCGGCTATCGACGGTGGGCCTGGCCCCTATTGGCAGTAGCCGTGGTGCTGGCCGTGGCGTCGGTTTATTATACCGTGACGAACCTGGCCATTCGCACCAGCCGCAACGACCTGGTCGCCAGTAACCAACACCTTGTCCAACAGACCGAAAAGATGGACAAGGCCTTTGGGGGCCGGGATGGCATGGTGGTGGTGGTGGAGAATGGGCATCCCAAACGGGCCGTCAAGTTCGCCAACGACCTGGCCGCCGAGTTGCGGCGCTACCCAGACCACTTTCCCGAACTCTTCTATCATATCGACCCGGAAAGACTCAAACGCTCGGCCCTGCTCTATCTGGACCCCCAGGATCTTGACAAGATCAAAGACGGTCTCCTGAAACAGCAAGACCTGTTGTCGGGCCTGGCCGCGGACCCGAGCCTGACCACCTTTTACCGGCTGGTGAATGACCAGATCGCCCGGGCCATGATCGGCGAGGTCTTCACCGGGTTCCTGGCCGATCAGGAAAAGTCGGAACTGCCGGACCTGTCTTTATTGAACACTTCCCTCCGGGGGCTCTCGGCCAGCCTGGAAGGCAACCAGCCCCAAGGCTCCCTGTTTAGCAGCTTTTTCCCCAAGGAATTGAATGATCTTGAGGGAGCAGGCTACTTTTTTACCGAAAATGACAAATTCCTCTTGTTTCTGGTGACCCCAAAAGGCGATGGGTACGTTTCCCGCAGCAAAGACCTGGCCATCCTCCGGCAGGTGGTGGATCAGGTCAAAGCCCGGTACCCCGGCCTGGAGGCGGGGGTGACCGGCCCCGACGCCCTGGAAGCCGACGAAATGAGCAGTTCCATGAAAGACATCACCCTGGCCACCTGGTTATCCCTGGCCGGCCAGTTGGGACTGCTGATCCTGTTTCTCCGGAGTCTGAGGCGCACCCTGGTGGAGGGGTTGGTCCTGGTTCTGGGTCTGTGCTGGACCTTTGGGCTGGTCACCCTGGTGGTGGGCCATCTCAACCTCCTCTCCCTGATCTTCGCGCCCCTCATGCTGGGCCTCACCATCGACTACGGCATCCACTGGTTTTGCCACCTGGAAGAAGAGGAAGGGGCCGCCGGCCTCTTAAGCACCGAGGCGTTAACCTCTACCTTGCACCGCGCCACGCCCGGGATCGTGTATGCCGGCGTGGCTGCCGTGGTTTCCTTTGTGCCCCTGGCTTTCGTGGGCTTCAAAGGACTGGCGGAGTTGGGTCTGATCCTTGCCATGGGAATCCTGGTGATGCTGGTGGCCACCCTGCTCCTGGTGCCGGCCCTGGTGATCATTACGGAAAGATTTTCGCCGTCCCAGGTGCCCGAGGATTGTCCGCCTCAGCCCAGGCCGTTTTTGCAGCTGCATTGGCGCCGGCCCGGCCTGCTGGTCGGCCTGGGGTTGTTGACCACCGCTTTGGGCGGCCTCAGCCTGTACTACGTGCCCTTCGATTTAAATCCCCTGCATCTGCAGAATCCCTCTACCGAATCGGTGGTGTGGGAATACAAGCTGATCGAGGATTCCAAATATTCCACCTCCTATGGCGCCCTGGCCACCGCCTCCCTCGAGGAGTTGACGGCCCGGACCGAGGCCCTGAAACGCCTGCCCACAATCTCTCACGTGGAATCGGTCCTCTCCTTTCTTCCTCAGCAGGTGGCGCAAAAGCGGCTGCTCCTCAGGGAGATGTTGCCGGTCCTCAATAGCATCAACTTCCCCCGGGCCCCGGCGGGACCGGCTGAACCCCAGGCACTGGCCGGGATTTTGAGCCGGATCAATTTCAAAGTAGCTGAAGCCGCCAAAAAACTCGATACAGACCAGGCCGCCACCCGGAAACAGGTGGAGGAGACCCACCGGCTCATCAATAAGATTATCCCGCGGCTCGGGGCCGGCGACCCCAACGCGGCCAGGCGTCTGGATGAGTATGGCCGGTTTTTTTTCTCGGATTTGCGAGACACCTGGGACCTGTTCCGGGGCTATGTGGACTCGGGGTTGACGGCATCGCCCCCCACCCTGGCGGACTTGCCCCAACCGGTGCGGCAGCGCTTCATCAGCCCTGAGGGCACCTACCTCATCCGGGTCTTTCCCTCTGAGGACACCTGGAATTTCGGGCCCCTGAAAAATTTCGTCCAAAGCCTCTGGAGTGTCGACCCCAATGCCGTGGGCGACCCGGTCCTCCTTTATAGCTTTACCCTGGGTTTCCGCAATTCCATCCTCTGGGCGGCAGGAATGGCCCTGTTGGCTATTACCGTCATGCTGGTGCTCTTATTCCGCAGCCTGAAAATGGCCATGCTGGCCCTGATCCCCCTGGTGGTGGGCACCGGCCTGACGGTCAACTTGATGTGGCTGCTGAACCTGCCCTTCAACCAGGCCAACGTCCTCTTCGTGCCGTTGATCTTGGGGGAGGGGATCGAATTCGGGATCATCATTCTGGCCCGGTGGCGCCAGGAGGAATCGGCCCGGGCCATCACCCTGCCCGCCAGCACCGCCAAAGGCGTAGCCCTGGCGGCCCTGACCACCACCTTGGGGTTCGGCAGCTTGATGGTATCGGGGCATCAGGGTACCTTTAGCCTGGGGCTCCTGGCCACAGTGGGCAGCCTCAGTGTGCTCCTGGCCTCGTTGAGCATCCTGCCGGCCTTCCTCCGGTTGGTGGAAAACACTTCCCGCCGCCAACCCGCGTTCCGGCCTTGCCTCAGTCTCGGGCGGTGGTTATCTCGCGCCATAAGGAAGAAAGACCATGAAAAAGCCGCTCTGGATCTGGATCATTAGTCTGGCCCTCATCGCCTGCTCGGGTTGGACCCGGCCGGCGCTGGCGCAAACCCCCACCGCCTACGTGCGGGGTATCTTGGACCAGGTGATGAGCCTGCAAAATGACCCGGCCCAGTCCACCCAGGCCCGGTCCCAGGCCATCCACAAGATAATTGAGCGCAACTTCGATTTTGCTTTGATGGCCAAAGACTCCCTGGGGCCGACCTATGAGCGCCTCAGTGGCGGCCAGCGACAGGAATTCACCCAAACCTTCAGCTACCTGTTCCAAGACTCTTACGCCCGCCTGGTCCTCAACTTCTTGAAACAGGAAAACATCCAGTACGGCCGGGAACTCCCGCAAGGCGATAAAGCCCGGGTGGACACCGCCATAGTCCGCACCAATGAGAACATCCCGGTAACCTACCTGATGCACACAACTCCCCAGGGATGGATTCTCTACGACGTTATGGTGGACGGGGTCAGCATCCTGCAAAACTACAAGACCCAGTTCGCCCGGGTCATTCGCACCAACTCTTTCGAGTTTCTCTTGAACAAAATGCAAGAACAGCGCCGGGCGATTCAATAGCTTGCGGGGGACCGGACTGCCGGCCTGCGTGCGCCGCTTGCCGCCCTGGGAGAAGGTGGCCCCGGGACTCCTCGTGGTCCGGCGGCGATCATATAACCCTATAAGCTTTGCCGCGTCTTGGGTTGCCGGCCGCAGGCCCGGCGGGACATTCTGCCCTCTGCGCGGCTGGCTGCGGGCACCGGATTGATCCCTTTGATTTTACTTGGGGTTACCCCACTGACATCGCCCCTGAGGATAAACCCGGGTCGGATAAAATACTGGGATGGTAACTTGGCAAGAAAGGCCGTTGCCGCCGCCTCAGAGAAATCCCTGCGTACGTAACCACCGAGACCAGCTTGGGTTCTTTGAATTCCTACGAGCCTGAAGCGGGCGCAAGACCCCTCGATTCACTTCATTAACTAGTTGAAAACATGGTTATAAAAGTGCTGGCTGACTTATAAAAATCGCGGGCTGAGCAGAGTCAAGAGGAGGGCAGCTTAAAAAATAGTTTAACTTACCAAACTAAATTAAGATTTTTTGTTGATAACTTTTAATGATTAGGGTTATGGTGAAAAATAGAGACCCGAAGTAACCTCAAGGAGGAGGGTATGGGTTTGACTGGATTGCCTTCGCAGGCGCACTGGAAATGGTTGATTTGCCGCCTATCGGTGGTGCTCAGCCTGGTGATGTGCGGCTGTACCCCGCCGGTGAGCCATCTCACCGAGGCCCAGGCCGCGGCCGCGGCGGTTGCCACTCCCGATCAGGCAACCTATCTCCTGGGACCGGAAGATACCCTTGAAATTTCCGTCTGGAAAGAACCCGACCTGACCAAGCAACTGGTCGTACGGCCGGACGGTAAGATTTCTTACCCATTAATCGGGGAGGTTCAGGCCGCCGGGCGCACCGTCAAGCAACTGCAGGAAGAAATCTTGAAACGTCTCGAGAAGTATGTGACGGACGCCCATGTTACCGTGATCCTGCTCAAGGCGCAGAATTATAAGATCTATGTCACCGGCAAGGTTAACAAGCCGGGAGATTTCGTCATCGGCAAGCCCGTCAATGTGATGCAGGCCATTTCCATGGCGGGCGGCCTGACGCCCTTCGCCTCGCCCGGCTCCATCATGGTTCTCCGGACCATGGGCGGCAAGGAGGAGGTCTTCCCCTTCAATTATAAAGAGGCGGCTAAAGGCCAATTTTTGGAACAAAATCGCACGCTGTTGCCGGGAGATGTGGTGGTAGTGCCCTAACAGTAAGGAAAACAGGGGCGTTATGGGCACTAGAACCTGGGTGGGACTTGCAATAATTATGAGCCTGTGGGCCGCTGACCTCGCGGTGGCGGCTGATTGGTCCCTGGTGCCTTCGGTGACTCAGAAATCCGAGTTTAACAGCAATTTGAATTTGGCCTTTACCAACCCGACCAGCGACTACATGTTTACCTTGACGCCGGCGGCGGACTTCAACTACAAAACGGAAATCACCCAGTTACAGGGTCATCTGGGGTTGAGTGGCCAGCATTACCTAAGTAATAGCAACCTCGACCATATCGACCAGAATTACCAGATAAATGGCAAATATCAGACAACTCCTAAAGTCAATCTGTCGTTGAACACCTCCTATATTGTTGATACTACCTTGCTGCAGGAATTGCTGACTTCCGGTCTGGTTATCGGCCGCTCCCCGCGCACCTCATTTTTGGCAAACCCGGGGATGACGTACAATATCACCGAGCGTCTGTCGAGCACGATAAACTATAATTTTAATAGAGTTCTCTACCAGGCGCCCCAGTACACCGATTATACCACCCATCAGATGGGGTTGACCTTCAATTACTTATTAAGAAATGAAAGGACCACCCTCACCAACAACAATAATGTCCGGGAAACACTCTATCCAGGAGGTAACAGCTACAAAACCCTGGGGGTTTATCTGGGAGCCAACCATAAATTCAAGGAAAACTGGGAGTTCAATCTCCTGGGTGGCATGAACATCAATAAGTCTGACTTTGGCACTCAAGTGCAGGATCTTTCCCAGTTTCCCTACTTCACCTCGGTGGTGCAAAAGAGAGCCAAACACACCACAGGGACTCCATACTTTAATGTATCCACCACACGCCGTTGGACCAATTTGAGTCTTACGGCCGGATTTTCCCGGGATCAAACCCCATCGGCTTATGGGTATATCATAAATTTCACTCGCATTTACGCTTCTTTGGGATATACCTTTACGGAGCGCTTGACCGGGACCTTGGGGGGCAGTTATTCTTCAAGTTCGCAGGCTTCTCAGACGAATAATTTGGATTATAATTACTATACTGTCACTGGGCGGTTGGCTTATAAAATTACGGAAAAATTGTCAGTAACCCCAGGCTACAGATTTAGCCGATATGATGATGTGACTGGGGACAGGTCGGCCCAGGCGCATTCGGCGTACGTGATGTTAAGTTATACTTATCCGATACACTATCAGAAATGAAGATTGTTGCTTAGGCAATAACGAGCTTTTATCTCATTTTATTGGTTGGGACAATTAAGTGAAATCTTCTTCCTCAAATTTGGACCAGCGCCCTCCTACCAAGGATTGGCGGGAAATTGCCCAAGCGGTGCTGAAGGTCGAGGCTCAAGCCCTGGCGGCGGCGGCGGATCGTCTGGATCATAACTTGACCAAAGCCGTGGAACTGCTGCTGGCCCATGATGGTAAGGTAGTGGTCAGCGGCATCGGCAAATCCGGCCATATCGGCCAGAAAATCACCGCCACCCTGGCCAGCACCGGAACTCCGGCGGTGTTTCTCCATGCCGCCGAGGCCGTGCATGGCGATCTGGGGATCTATACCCCGGGTGACCCCAGTATCCTGATCTCCAAGAGCGGCAGCACCGCGGAGTTACTGCGCCTCATCCCGGTCCTGCGGCAATTCCGGTCGCCGTTGATCGCCATCGTGGGAAACCTGAACTCACCCATGGCCAAACAGGCTGACATGGTTCTGGACGCCCGGGTGGAACGGGAGGCTGATCCCCTGAATCTGGCGCCCACCTGCAGCACCACCGTGGCCTTGGCCTTGGGGGATGCCTTGGCGGTAGCCTTGATGATGGCCCGCCGTTTTACCGACCAAGATTTCGCCCGTTACCACCCCGCCGGCCAGTTGGGAAGAAATTTATGGTTAACGGTGGCGGATGTCATGCACGAAAATGATGCCGTGGCCTGGGTTAAACCGGAAACCCCTTTGCGCCAGGTGATCATCGCCATGTCGGAGCGCCCCTTAGGGGCGGCGTGCGTCGTGGATGAACATTTTCAGTTGCTGGGGATCATCACCGACGGTGACTTGCGGCGGGCTCTCCTGACCCATGAAGATATCCGTATTCTGCACGCATCCGAATGCATGATGCGGCAGCCCACTACCATAACCCCGGAGGCCAGCCTCAGGGATGCTACCCGGCTGATGGAAGATCGTCCCTCGCAGATCTCCGTCCTCCCGGTAGTGGACTCGCGTAGCCAACGTTGCCTGGGCCTGATTCGGATCCATGATATTTATCAACCGGAATTGATTTAAAGGCTGGGTGGGGTTCAACCCCCGCTCTTGGATGAATAAGCAACCTCGGCACCAGATAAGGCAAAAAAATGATGCCCAGTGAAGAAGTCGGTATCGGTCAATTTATAACTATTCTTAAAATTAGGAAAAAGTTTTTTATTATTCCGGCCTTATCGGTGTTGGTGGTGGCTATCCTGGTAGCCGGGCTGTTACCTTCCATCTACGAATCGAGTTCAACTATCTTAATCGAGGAACAGCAGATTCCCCAGGATTTTGTCCGATCCACGGTAACCGGCTTTGCCGACCAGCGCATCCAGAGCCTGACCCAACAGATTCTCTCCCGGGTCAAGCTCTGGGAAATTATTAATCAATTTAACCTCTACTCGGACCTGCGGGACAGACTTACCCGGGAAGAAATCACCGAGAAGATGCGCGATGGTATCAAGCTTAATACGATCAGCGCCGAGATAGCCGATAAAACGGGAGGACGACGGCCCACCCAGACGACGGCGGTAACCATTGCCTTCTCCATCGCCTATCGAGGCAAAAATCCGGATATGGTGCAAAGGGTGGCTGGCACCCTGGCCTCCCTTTATTTGGAACAAAATCTCAAGACCCGGGAGGCCCAGGCCCAATCCACCACCCAATTCTTAGAGGCGGAACTGAAGCAATTGCAGGAGCGCATCAAAGGCCTCGGGGAAAAGATTACCGCCTTCAAAGGGCAGCATGAGGGTTTGCTCCCGGAACAGCAGGAGTTTAACCGGCAACAAGCGGCGCGCCTGGAGATGGATATTAAACAGCTGGATGCTACCATGCGGAGCGCCGAGGATCGCAGAATCTATATCGAGGGTCAATTAGCCACGGTGAAGCCCGATACCCCTCTCATCGGCGCCACCGGGGAGCGGGTTATGGCCCCGGCCGACCGCCTCAAGACTTTGGAGGTAGCCATGGCCGACCTCCAGTCCAAGTTTTCGGAAGACCACCCAGAGGTTCGCAAGGCGCACCGGGAAATCGCCGAACTCCAGAAAATGGTGGGGCAAACCGGTGGCAGCGCTGCTATCCGCCGCCAAAAGCTCACCCAATTAAAGGCGGAATTAGCCGCGAAACAAGGAAAATATTCCGATCAGCACCCGGAAGTGAAGCAGCTGAAAAACGAGATTGCCCGCCTGGAACAAGCCCCGAAAACCGCGAGTCCTCCCAGACCGGTGGCTGAACCGGAGAACCCGGCTTACATCAGTCTTACGACCCAAATCAAGGGCGCCGAAGCTGATATTGCCTCCCTGCGCACTCAGCAAGCCGGCCTGAAAGATAAACTGCAGATGTACCGGCAGCGTCTCGA
>JAHIKF010000301.1 GCA_018897875.1 Pseudomonadota bacterium
CTAGTACCATGTAACTATGCTTTTTTCGTATAATGCGGTATAATAGGGCAAATTCCCAGGGGGAGGGATTTGCCATGAAACCGCGATACCGGGTGACGTTAACCGAGCAAGAACGCCAGGAACTCGAGACTTTGAAAACGGGGCGGACCAGTGCGAAACGGTTCCTTTACGCACGCGCTTTACTCCTGTGTGATGCAGGACCGCAGGGGCCTGCCTGGAAGGTCGCAGATGTTGCTGAGGCTATGGGCGTTACGCCTCGCACCATCGAACACCTGAAAAAGCGGTTCGTGGAAGAAGGGTTGGCTGCTGCGTTGGAACGGAAACAGTCGGACAAGCCGGGGCACCAGGTTACTTTCGATGGGGCTTTCGAGGCCCGACTGATTGCCTTGGCCTGTTCGGAAACGCCGGAGGGGCGGCGGCGATGGACCGTACGATTGCTGGCTGAGAAAGCAGTCGAATTGCATTTGGCTCCGAAGGTCTCGCATATGACAGTGCAGCGCCTACTAAAAAAAACGAACTTAAACCTCATCTCCGGAAGTACTGGAAAATTCCGCCGAAGGGGAGCGCCGCGTTCGTAGCTAATATGGAAGATGTTATTCAGGTCTATCATTTGCCTTACGATCCCGACTATCCGCAGGTCTGTATGGATGAAACCTGTAAACAGTTGATCGGAGAAGTCCAAGCCCCAATGGCTTGTGCGCCGGGAAGGCCGGCGCGGGTCGACCATGAATACGTCCGCAACGGAGTGGTCCAAATCTTTCTCGAAGTTGAACCGTTGACCGGCAAGCGACATGTGGCGGCCATGGAGCATAGAACGAGAAAAGACTGGGCCTGGTGGATCAAGGGCATGCTCGATGAGCGCTATCCGAACGCCGTCCGAGTGCGCTTGGTCCTTGATAACTT
Organism: Pseudomonadota bacterium; assembly: GCA_018897875.1. GTDB lineage: Bacteria > Desulfobacterota > Desulfobaccia > Desulfobaccales > 0-14-0-80-60-11 > 0-14-0-80-60-11. The sequence goes on from JAHIKF010000301.1 coordinate 904, forward strand.
GAACACACACGGTCTTGCCTCTCTCTATGAAACGTTTGAACCTCAGGAGGCCCGGCGTTTGGCAGAGCGCATCGAGTTTCATTACACCCCAAAGCATGGCAGTTGGCTCAACATGGCGGAGATCGAGTTAAGCGCCCTTAGTGGGCAATGCTTGGATCGGCGAATCCCCGCTCTTGGAACATTGCGAAACTACATCGCCGCCTGGGAGAATGACCGTAACAACCGGCAATCAAGAATAAATTGGCGTTTCTCTACAGACGATGCCAGGATAAAGCTGAAGCACCTTTATCCGAAACTATGAATGTTACTTGGTACTAGGCTATAGTCCTTATTTTCCAGGGTGTCTTTCAGATTCTGGAAATAGCTTCCTGCATCTTCGGACTCAACGGCGGCCCGCTGCAAAGTATCGTATATATCTTGAGAGAACATCGGAACGTTGAAAGTTAGGGCCGGAAGCCCGGTTGTGCGATATTGGGTTTCAAGGGCGACAATTTCTTCTCTTTGTAAGGCAAAGACAATCTGTTCCAAGGCGCTACGAAGGGCAAGATTGTAAGCCCGTACCCCTTCCAAGAAAGCCTCCCGCAACTCATCGGGCGTGGAAAGGGGGTTTCCTCCACTATTCTCAGCTATGAATTGTTGCAGACTCTCCAGGTTGAATGATGTCGCCAGAAGTTCGTCAAGTTTCTGGCGGAAGCGGTGAACAGGGATTTCCCGTTTGAACTGGTTTATACGAACATCGACCGGCCCATGGTCATGGTTTTCCAGCTTCGATACCCAGAGCTGAAAAAATTCCGGGAAGAATGAAATATCAAGGGTCAGGTTGGGGGCGTTGAGCCATTTGTAATTCAGCGTGCGCCTATTGGAGAAGCGGGTCTCGGTGAACGCTGCATAATAGTTCAGTAAACTTTTAACGAATTGATTCACGGGAATTCTCTTATAGGTCCGCCTGAGCGGGAAAAAATCCTACCTCATACAAGCCTCTTGCAAAAGTCTCTTAAGTTATTCATCATGCGGTTCCTATGCTCTCTTCTGGCTCCCAAGCGGCCTAAAAAGAGTCGCTACCGCCCACAGGGTGACATCAAACCGCAAGTTGGCCCCGGAGGACTTGTTCTGCGCCTTCTTCACCCGTGCCATGGGTCCCCCACACCAGCCGCAATCGGCAGCGGTTATTTCTGGCCCTACCATACGACTAACAGGCGCAAGTTGTCAATATTTCCGAGAAAAAGTCTGAACCCCGGGGGTTGCATAAATTTGTACCGAACCCGTGTTCCTGGACACATTTTTTTACTGCCTGTTGACGTGAGGCCTGGCCGAGAAGTTCCGACCTGGCCTGCGAGGGGATGCAGCAACCTGGACGGTGGTATGCCTGGAGCGCCGGTTAACTCCGGGCTTATTTGATCCACAACAGGAATCCCGCCATGAGGATCAGAGCCAAGAGGACGGGAATAAGGCAACCCATGGCCGCGCCAATTTTGCGCTGCCGCCCCGACCTGGTCAAGGGGATGCCAATTTGCCGACTGAGCCTCGCCTTGGCCTGGGAGATTCCCAGGAACCGTTTCCAGGAAAAACCACCTTTATTCATGATTGCCAGCTTTCTTCCTAAGTTTGGGGCACTCCCACCATACCACAAATGTTCCCCAAAAAGAGAGCACCATTATCGGATGTGGGGGCCAATTCCCCTAAGCCCCGGGAATTATGGATTGATGGGAACGTGCCACCAGATCCCTACCTCAACAGCCCGCAGCGCCAGCTCTTGTGGACGGTGCAATATCCGCCATGCCGGTAGTAATGCCCGGAGGCCTCCGGCATTGGCGCCATGTGAGTACCGTCATGGTAGGTTACGCCGTTGGGAACGCCCGTGGCATTGCAAGTCTCATGGTTATAGCCTACCGTCCACCACGGGGCCCGGCAAACCTGGCACCGCCATTTGATGCAGCCGGCCATGGACTCGCACCGCTGCTCCAGGTTGCACCCCAGGTTATCGGCGCAGGTAAAACAGGTATGCAACCCGGGGAGGGTTTCAATTTTCTCAGCCGCCAAAGAGGTCATCCCCTTGTCTCCTATAGAGAAGGGGGCCCGCAGGCCCCCGATTGTGGTCTATGCCGCCCGTTCCATGGGGTAGGCTCCCTTTGCCTCGATCATCCGGCATATCGTCTCGGTGGCCCGATAGGACCGGTCCCAGGTCCCCCACCTTGATCCAGGGGCTTCAATTTCCTCCTCATCCTCATGCTCATGTTTCTGGTTGCGCCGCAGATACTCGGCCATGGCCCCCCTGACTACGTAGAACCGGTAAGAGGCCTCTGCCATCCGGGGGTCTCCCCCCCGCTCGATCAGGCGGGTGACCGCATCCTGAATCATGTCGTCAGGTTCGGCCCAATGGGGCAACCGGCCGCCCAACTTCTTGTTAAGCCACCAATTAGCGAGCCGGTACGCGTCCTTCATGTCGATTTCGCCGGGGCACATGGCCGGTTTCTTGTAATCAACGATGTAGAACCCGCGCTTAGCAATGAGGTGCGCCGTCCGCTTCGATTGGACATCAAAGACCACCATGATCTGGGCTGCTTTCATGCCATTCGTCGGAATGACCGTCCGGGTCCGCTTACAGGTTCTGGGTCCTTTGAACGTCCGAACTTCCGCTTGCGCCATGAGGCGTTCTTTGATACGATTGATTTTATCAGCAGTCAGTTTTTCTGGCCTCTCAGAGTTCCAGCTCTGGGGGGCCAACTTTTTGTCCGGCAATACCACTACCCGGTCAACGTCCTGGGCCTGGGCAATTTTGAAAGCCTCTTTTCTGGAGTCGCTGTACCGGCCGACAATGAAATGTTCTTCGTTGCCGATCTGAAACCCCCACCGCCCAAACCCTCTGGGCTGCTTGCCGTTGCTGGCCTGAAATTGCGTGGTGTCCGCTTCCATCGTCTTGCCTCCTGATTTCAGATTTGAGCCAAAGGCGCTCAAGCAGGGACAGGAACCGCAGCTCCTGCCCCCTGTTCAGCGTCTCAGGCCACATAAGCCAAAACCTCGTATCTCCCGGAAGCCATCGTGTACCAGGAAAGCCTGAGGTTCGAGTTGTCCAGCTTGCCGGTCTCTTGGGAGAGGATGTCGAACATGGCCTGTCCTTCTCTCCCGCAAAGGAAGCCAGACCAGCGGTTATGCTCCTCATCCACCACCAGGTAGCCATGGTTCTCGATGGCGTCCATGATGTCAGCCAGGGGAATCTCACTGAAATAAGTGGGATCCACGACAACCCCGACATCCCTGTTGACCTTCTTCTTTTCAGCAACTTTCATGCTCTACCTCCAAAGGTTTTTTTGTTTCACCCGGTGGCGCTTATCCCGGGGTAGCCTGCAAGCCGTTTTCTGGTAACCTCTTAGAGTCGTTCTCTTTCGGGTCCGGCTGGCCTTTATATGGTTTTCAAAGAACGGTGTTCACATATAAATAATGCAACCAGTATGCCTAAATGCTCAATATAAATTGCTAATTACTATTTTTCCGACAGCGATAGCGTAGTAATATTGATAAGTTACGTACATCGTTGTTATTTTGTTCTGTCACCATTTAGCGCACAACCCGGTAGTACAGTTAATTACACCCACTAAACTTGCCTAACAACGTTACCGTCGTTCGCAACTTATTGTGTAATGCGTAGTTGAAGTTACACAGTACAATTTGCTTGACCCGTTACATGGCAAAGTACAAGTAATTGCACAGGGTTACAGTCGAGCAAACAAGTAACGTCGGTCTGACCCTAAACAACGTGCCCGAAACAGTCAAATACCTCGTAGATCAGCGCCTGCAGAGTGGGAATTTTGCAGAGGTCTCCCAGGTTTCCTGAGAGACCTTGCACCTGCATGCAATGAAGTTTTTTGAACGGGGTATCAGGAGGGAAATCTTGCGTTGAAGCGGGCGGGGAGAAAATCAGAAATTAAACGGGGGGATGGCGAGAATATTTCGGAAATCTCAACACGTTTAAGGAGGGCGAGGCCTTTCTCGACCTCGCCCTGATTGCTGGTCATTAACCGTACAAATTCTCGATCCACCGTACCGCTTCCACATCGCTGACCTTACCGAGATACCTTTGGGTGGTGGAGAGATTGGCGTGCCTCAGAATGACCTTGCTGACGATCTCCACGGGAACTCCTGATCTTGAGGCATAGGTGGCCGCATGCCGCCTGAGGTCGTGTGGCCTGAGATGTACCCCCACCAAGGCGCCGGCCTTTTTGACCATGACCCGGGCGGCGGTATAAGTGATGGGGAAAATTCTCTGGGTTCCTTCAGCGCCTCTGGCCTTGAGGTAATCCTTCAACCGGTCGGCCAGCCTCTTGGGGATGAAGACCACTTCTGCGCTTTTTCCACTCTTGGGATTCTTGATGCTGAGCTTCTGATCATCCACATCCATGGCGGCAAGCTTCAAGACCTCGCCCACCCGCATGCCACCCCGGGCCATGAGCTCCAGCATGAGGCGGTTTCTCGCCTTGGTGGTCCGGAAAATAATCTCGTCAATGGTCTCCTTTTCGGGGATTTGCCATTGTGCCAGCTTTCCCGGCCGAAAGAGTTTCTTCAGCATCGGGGTGTCACAGGGATTCTGCAGCTGAATGTCCAAGTTGTTGCGGATGAAGTTAAAGAGGGCTTTGAGATAGGCGTAACGAGTATGTTTGGTTAGCTGCTTACACTCACCGTTGAGACTGGTTAAAAAGGAGAGTATCTCCTCTGGCGATATGGAAGCCAGGTCGTGGTCAGGGAAATGGCCCCTGAATTTGGCCAAGATGGATCCGTAGGCCCGGATCGTATTTTTTTTGGGAGTTCAGCTTGTGGTAATCCAGGAACAGGTTGACGGCCTTGGAAACTTTCATGCTCCACCTCCAGTTTTTGATGGCATCAGCTGATGCTGATAGACAGAGGATATCACAATTTTCTCAGGATTTTCGATAAGTTTTGCTAGTGGCAAGCTGTACGTAATAGATCCTGTTTTTTCTATTGATTGTGGTGGGTTAGGTACTCCTTTTTTCTCGCATCATTTCCTTCGTGTCAAGTAGTTTTTGATATAGC
>JAHIKF010000302.1 GCA_018897875.1 Pseudomonadota bacterium
CCCGCGCCAGGGCCTGGTGCTCATCCAGAAGGCCGGGTGACCTTATGCCGACAGTGGATGTGTATAATATTGCCAAAGAAAAAGTCGGGGAGCTGGACCTCAAAGATGAGATCTTTGGGGTAGAGGTCAAGGGGCACCTGCTCCACGAAGTGGTGACCTGGCAGCGGGCCTGCCGCCGTTCCGGCACGGCTTGCACCAAGACTCGGGGCGAAGTCCGGGGCGGCGGGCGCAAACCCTGGCGCCAGAAAGGCACCGGCCGGGCCCGGACGGGCAGCATCCGGTCTCCCATTTGGAAGGGCGGCGGCACCACGTTTGGCCCCAGACCCCGGAGCTATGCCTACGCGCTTCCCAAACAGGTGCGGCGCCTGGCCTTGAAGATGGCGCTGTCCAGCAAGTTGGCCGAGGGGCAGCTGGTGGTGCTGGACGCTTATCCCCACACCACGCCCAGGACCAAAGATTTCGTCAAGGTCATGGAGAATTTTGACCTGAACAAGGCGTTTTTCATCACCCCGGAAGAAAACCGGGCCCTTTCACTCTCGGCCCGGAATGTCCCGGGGGTCCAGGTGATGCTCCCCATGGGTTTGAATGTGTACGATATCCTCAAATATGAGTACCTGGTGTTGTTGTCCCCGGCACTGGATGCCATCGAAGCGAGGTTGGCCAAATGAAGGCATACCACTATTTGATCAAGGGGCCGATCATCACGGAAAAGACCCACTCCCTCAGGGAGGCGGCCAACAAGCTCACCTTCCGGGTGGCCGTATATGCCAACAAGATCGAGCTTAGGAAGGCCATTGAAGACATCTTCAAGGTCAAGGTCCTGAGAGTGAACACCATCGTCTACCAGGGCAAGAAAAAGCGGATGGGCAAGACCCAGGGAGCGCGGCCGGACTGGAAGAAGGCGGTGGTCACCCTGGCCCCCGGAGAGAAGATCTCCGGTTTCGAAGCGCTCTAAATCGCGGTCAGGGGTCGGGTTCCCACGAGACCTTGGACTGCCCGGCCGCACGGCCGCAACGATATGCAGCTTTTGAACCTATAGTAAGGATAACTGTCATGGCTTTGATTTCCCGAAAACCCACCTCCCCGGGTCGGCGGTTCCAGACGTCAACGGATTTTGCCGAGATCACCCGGAGTGAGCCGGAAAAGAGCCTGGTCAGACCCCTGAAGAAGACGGGGGGTCGGAACTGTCACGGCCGGATCACCTGCCGCTACCGGGGTGGAGGACACAAACGGCGTTACCGGCTCATCGATTTCAAGCGCAACAAGTTGGAGGTCCCGGCCAAGGTGGCCACCATCGAATACGACCCCAACCGCACGACGCGCATTGCGCTGCTCCATTATGTGGACGGGGAGAAGCGGTATATCCTGGCGCCCCAGGACCTGCGGGTGGGGGACATGGTGGTCTCCAGCGCCACGGCGGACATCAAACCGGGGAACACTTTGCCCCTGTTGAACATCCCCAACGGCACCCTGGTGCATAACGTGGAGATGAAGCCGGGTAAGGGCGGCCAGTTGGCCCGGTCCGCGGGTTCAGCCGCACAGTTGATGGCCAAGGAAGGCAGGCAGGCCCATCTGAAACTGCCGTCGGGCGAGGTGCGGATGGTGCCGGTGGACTGCCGGGCCACCATCGGGCAACTCAGCAACGTGGAGCAGGAAAACGTCTGTCTGGGCAAGGCCGGGCGGAAACGCTGGGAAGGCAAGCGGCCCCATGTCCGGGGCGTAGTCATGAACCCGGTGGACCACCCCATGGGGGGCGGCGAAGGCAAGTCCTCGGGTGGCCGTCATCCGTGTACGCCTTGGGGAGTGCCCACTAAGGGATATAAGACCAGAAAGCCCAAAGCCAGCGACCGGTATATCGTTAAACACCGGTCCAAGAAGTAGAGAGGAAGATCGTGGCCCGTTCACTAAAAAAGGGACCCTATGTGCAGGATTGCCTCCAGGCCAAGGTGTATAAGGCCCGGGAGAGCTCGGATCGGCGCGTGATCAAAACCTGGTCGCGGCGGTCCACCATCACTCCGGAATTCATCGGATTAACCCTGGCGGTCCATAACGGCAGGAAGTTTATACCGGTATACGTCACCGAAAACATGGTGGGGCACAAGTTAGGCGAGTTTTCCCCCACCCGGCATTTCGGTGGCCACGCCGGGGACCGCAAAACCAAGATGGGTAAGAAGTAGCCATGGAAATCAAGGCGAGCGCCAAATATCTGCGCATCTCGCCCACCAAGCTGCGGCTGGTGGCCCGGACTCTCCCCGGCAAGAAGGTGGAAGAGGCCTTGGCCATGCTCCGGTTCATGCCACAGCGGGGGGCGCGGTTGGTGCGCAAGGTAGTCATGTCCGCGGTGGCCAATGCCGAGCAGCGGCCCCAGATCGACGTGGATACCCTGGTAATCAAAGGCGTCCAGGTGGATGGCGGCCCCTCCCTCAAACGTTTCCAAGCGCGGGCGATGGGGCGGGTCAACCGCATCCTCAAACGGAGCAGCCATATAACCGTGGTCCTGAAGGAAGGATCCGGAAAATGATCGGTATAAGATAAGGAGGCATGGATTGGGCCAGAAAGTTCAACCCATCGGTTTCCGTCTGGGGAGCTATCGCAAATGGGATTCCGTTTGGTTCGCCCGGAAGGATTTCGC
>JAHIKF010000303.1 GCA_018897875.1 Pseudomonadota bacterium
ATCCGGCTGACTTCATTGACGAGCTCTTCGATGCTGGGCAAAAATTCATGCAGGGGCGGATCCAGCAGGCGAATGGTGACGGGCAGCCCGTCCATGGTCCGGAAGATTTCCACGAAATCCGACCGCTGCATGGGCATGAGTTTGTCGGCCCAGCGCTTCCGCTCTTCCGGGGAATCGGCCAGGATCATGTTGCGCATCAGGGGCAGACGTTCCGCCTCGTTGAACATGCGCTCGGTGCGGCACAGGCCGATGCCCTTGGCGCCATGATGCACGGCCTTGATGGCCATGTCCGGGGTGTCGGCGTTGGCCCAAACCTCAATTTTGGCTGCCTTGTCGGCCCACTCCATCAGGATGGCCAGGTCCTTGGGAAGCTCCGGGTCCAACATGGGTACTACGCCCAGATAAAACGAGCCGGCGGTGCCGTCGATGGTGACGATGTCCCCTTCCTTGATGACCACGCTGCCTATCCGAGCCTCTTTCAGCTCATAATTGATGTCCAGCCCCTCGACGCCGGAGACGCAGGGTTTGCCCATGCCCCGGGCCACCACCGCCGCGTGGGAGGTCTTGCCCCCCCGGCTGGTGAGGATACCCTGGGCCACAAAGAATCCATGGATGTCTTCCGGCTTGGTTTCGATGCGGGTCAGGATGATTTTCTCCCCTGCATTCCCCATTCTCTCGGCCCGGTCGGCGTCGAACACCACCTTGCCGATGGCCGCGCCGGGCGAGGCCGAGATGCCCACGGCCAGGGGCTCGATCTTGGCATCGGGGTCGATGCGGCGGTGGAGAAACTGTTCCAGCATGTCCGGCTCGATCCGAAGCAGGGCCTCCTCTTCGGAAATCAGGCCTTCCTTGTACATGTCCACCGAGGTCTTGACCAGGGCCCAGGCGTTCATCTTGCCGTTCCGGGTCTGGAGCATGTAGAGCTTGCCTTGCTCGATGGTGAACTCGAAGTCCTGAACTTCCCGGTAGTGCTTCTCCAGGGTGTTGTGCATCTTTTCCAATTCTTTGAAAATGCCGGGCATGTCAATGCGCAACTCCTTAAGAGGCCGGGGAGTGCGGATGCCCGCTACCACGTCTTCGCCCTGGGCGTTGATGAGGTAGTCGCCGTAGAGTTTGTTTTCGCCGGTCCCCGGGTCCCGGGTGAAGCCCACGCCGGTGGCGGAGTCGTTGCCCATATTGCCGAAAACCATGGTGCAGATATTCACCGCAGTGCCGTAGGCCATCTCCTGGGTTATGTTGAACTGTCGCCGGTAATCCACAGCCCGTTTGCCCATCCAGGATTTGAAGACGCCCTCCATGGCCAGAAAGAGCTGGGCCCAGGGGTCTTGGGGAAAGGGCTTGCCGGTCACGCGTTTGATCAAATCCTTAAATTTCTCCACGACCTCCGCCAGGGCCTCTGCAGAGAGCTCGGTGTCCACATGAGCGTGATACTTTTCTTTGACCTCGTCAAAAATCTTATCGAATTTATCTTCCTTAGTTGCGGGGTCCGGCTCAATTCCCAAGCCGATCTTGCCGAAGAGCTGGAGGAAGCGCCGGTAGGCGTCCTGAACGAAGCGTTCATTCTGGGTCAGGGCGATCATGCCTTTGGCGGTTTCGTCATTAAGGCCCAGGTTGAGGATGGTGTCCATCATTCCCGGCATGGACAGGGCGGAACCGGAACGCACCGATACCAATAAGGGTTTAGCGGGGTCGCCAAACCCCTTGCCGGTCTTCTTCTCCAGAGCCTCCATGTATTCATGGACTTCGTCCATGAGGCCGGCGGGAAACTTCTCCCCTTCTTCCAAATATTCAATGTTGGCTTCGGTGGTGATACAGTACCCCGGAGGCACCGGCAGGCCAATCTGGGTCATGGTGCACAGTCCGGCGCCCTTGCCTCCCAGCAGCTTTTTATTGGTCCCGTCGCCTTCCTCGAAGGCATAGCAATAGCGTTTTTTCGTTGCCTTGGCCATGTCGACTATCTCCTTTCTATCTATTTTCGGATTATGTCCGCTTTTTTCCGGTATCCAGATTTTCTATGTTAGCGCGAAAACTTTTAAAAAGCAAATGCATAACTCCTGCCAACCCCGCCCCTGGCTGGACTGGCAGAACCCGGCCCTGGCGCCGATTATCCCCTACGACGCCAGAGTTATAGAAAATAGCAGCAACTCTGCTATAATGCAAGCCATGGAATTTTCATCTCCCCGGGTATGGTGGCGGCGTCTCCGGCAGAAATTGGGTCTGGGCTCCAAGGGACAGCCGGTTTGGGGCCAGGAATCGCCCACCATCCTGGGTATCTGCTCACACTGCGGCGCCGTGGTGCTCCAAGGCTGGCATCGGAAGACCCCGGAGGGGCTCCTGTGCCAGCGTTGCGCCGGCAAAGGATAAAAAGACATGTTACCGGTAAAATTTGACTTCACGGTCAACGAAGACCGAAGGAGAACTAACTTCGAGGGCGTCGAAGCCGGGTACGCCGACGCGGAAGGGGCCCTCAATCTTCACCTGCGCATCGCCCGGGATCATCTGATCCTGAGCGTCTGGCCGGTCAAGGGAGAGATAGCTCAAGTAACCGACCACCTGGCCCAGGTCCTGGGGCCCCCCAAGGCCACACCGTGGGTCTGCGGCTTCGGCGACTGTCAGGACGATGACAAAGACGCGCCCCAGCAAACCACCCTGTGGGAGTTCGCCCCCGCAGAGCGGCCGGAAATTTTGACAAAGGTAAAGACCTTTCTGGGCTTGTCATCTTAAAAATGGCATCGAACAGGCAGAGACCGTCGGCAATATAAAATGAACGGTCCTGGCCCCTGCGCGAGGAGGGTTTATGAGACAGGTACTTATTTTTCCCGGTGAGGATGGCTATTGGGTGGCTGAATGTCCGAGTCTTCCGGGATGCATAAGCCAGGGAAAAACGCGGGATGAGGCAATTTCCAATATTAAGGAAGCCATCCAGGGATATATTAAGACACTGGAACAAGATGGACTACCAGTGCCTCCCGAGCATTTCGACTCTCTGTTGGTGGCAGTATGAGCAAGTTGCCCAAAATATCGGGCCGAGAATGCGCTAAAGTCTTAACCAGGGCAGGGTTTGCATTCAAACGACAAGAGGGTAGCCACATTATTTTGCGCCGAGATGAGCCTTTTGCCCAAATCGTGGTGCCGGATCACAAAGAATTGGACCGCGGCACATTGAGAGCCATAATTCGACAATCAGGCCTAAGCGTCGCCGAATTTCTTATCGTATTATAATTATTGAGATATTTATTTTTTAGGTCATGAAGCCAATGGGTTTCCCCTTGACCCTATGGCCTAATATCATTAATCATCGCAAAAAATCCTTCTCCTCCCCCAGGCCCCTTGCCTTGGCGCGCTGGTAGACCGCCAGCCCCAGGGCCAGGTCCTGGATGATGAGGCCGGTGGAGTCAAATACGGTGATCTCCTCGGGAGCCAGGCGCCCCGGCTTCTTCCCGGCCACGATTTCCCCTAAAGAGCCGTAGATCTGCTCCGGGGTCAGCTCGCCTTGGGCCAGGGCCACGTTGATCTCGCCGGAATGAGACGCCTGGGCCCAATCGTCCACCACCACTTTGGCGGCGGTGAGGATCGCCGGGGCCAGTTCCTGTTTGCCGGCGGCATCCGCGCCGATGGCGTTGATATGGGTCCCCGGCGACACCCACTCCCGGGCCACCACCGGGGTCCGGCTGGGGGTGGTGGTAACCACGATGTCCTGACCTGTCACCGCCTCGGCCACTTCGCCGGCGGCCCGGGCTTCCACCCCATAGGTCGCAATCAGTTCCGCCGCAAAGGCCTGAGCCTGTTCCCGGTACCGGTCGAACACCACGATTTCCCGGATGGACCGCACTTTGAAAATAGCCGCGACCTGGGTGCGAGCCTGGGCCCCGGCGCCGATCAGTCCCAACCGGGTGGCGTCGGCGCGGGCTAGGTACTTAACGGCTATCCCTCCCGCCGCCCCGGTGCGGTAGTCGGTAATATGGGTGCCGTCCAGATCGGCGAACTCCAGGCCGGTGTCCGGATCATTCAGGATGATCTTGGCCATCACCGTCAGTAAACCCCTGGCGGGGTTGCCGGGATGGACATTGACCCACTTCAAGCCGCAGATGTGGTCCCGGTCCAGAAAAATCTCGCCGTACATGGCCCGGAAGTCCCCCTGGGCCAGGGTTAAATAGGCTTTGGGGGGCATATTCACCCGGCCTTCGCCGTAGGCCCGAAAGGCCTCCTCGACCGAGGTCAGCGCCAGATCCATATCCAACACCTGCATCACTTGGGAACCCGTCAACACTAAGCTCATATCAGCACCTTTTTCCTCATCTGAAAGTTCAAGGTTCAAAGTTCAAGGTTTTTAAGGTGCAATAGCAGGTTTAAACCCAAGAAAAAAGCATTTTTTATGGGCTGAACCACAGCCACGCACCTTTGAAACTCAACAATCGAAAACTTTGAACTTTGAACTAATCCTCGCCCCACAAGGGTACCACCTGGAAGCGGTCCACGTCCACCAGTCCCAGGTCCGTCAGTTTCAAGGCCGGGATTACCGGCAGGGCCAGGAAAGACAAAGCCATGAAGGGATCTTGTAGGGCGCCCCCCAGACCGTGGTATGCTTGCTTGAGGCGGCTGTAGGCGGCGGCCACCCGGTCCAGGGGCCAGGGGCTGATCAACCCGGCAATGGGGAGCGCCAGGTCGGCCAAGACCCGGCCGCCGGCCACCACCGCCATGCCGCCCCCCAGGTCCACCAGATGGCGAACCGCCTGGAGCATGTCGGCCTCATCGGCCCCCACCACGACAATATTGTGGGAATCGTGAGCCACGGAGGAGGCCAGGGCGCCCCGGGGCAAGCCGAACCCCTGGACCAGTCCCAGGCCCAGGCGGCCGGTGCCGTGATGCCGTTCCACCACGGCCAGTTTCAGAATGTCCTGGTCGGGGGACGTCGCCAACCGGCCATTCTTGACGGGCGCGGGCCAGAGACGCTTTTCGGTGAGCAATTGACCGGGTATCAGGCCGATAACCTTGACCACGCTTCCGGCCGCCGGGGGCGAGAACGCCTCCAGATCCAGGTCTTTCACGCGCATAGGAGAGCTCGGGGCCGCCCTGGGGCGGGCATCCGGCTCCGTCAGCAGCCTGCCTTGATCCACCAGCAGTTTGCCGTTTTTAAAAACCTTGTCGATGCGAAATTCCGTCAGGTCCTCCGCCACTACCAAATCGGCCGCAAGTCCGGGAGCCACGGCGCCCCGGTCCCGGAGGCGGAAATATTCAGCCGGGTTCAGAGTCGCCATAATCACCGCGGCCAGGGGGTCCAGCCCCAGGGACACCGCCTGGCGGAGGAGGTGGTTGAGATGCCCGGTGCGGACCAGGTCTTCGGGGTGGCTGTCATCGGTGACCAGCATGGTGCGACGCAGACCAGCGGGGGTTACGGCCGGGAGGAGATCGGCCAGGTTTTTGGCCAGGCTGCCTTCCCGGAGCATCAGGTAAAACCCTAATCTTAGCTTCTCTTTGGCCTCCGCCAGACAGGTGCATTCATGGTCGGAGCCGATACCGGCCAGACGATAGGCGTTAAGAGGCCTCCCGGAAAGCAGCGGGGCATGTCCATCAACCGGCCCCTGGGGAAAAAGGGCGAGCTTGTCCAGGAGTCTTGGGTCTCCAGCCACCAGGCCGGGAAAATTCATCATCTCAGCCAGCCCCAGAATACGGGGATGACGCCGGTATGGCTCCAGATCCCCGGCTTCCAGACGCGCTCCGGAGGTTTCCAGGTGAGAGGCCGGCACGCAGGAGGGCAGCATGAAGAAAAAATCCACCGGCAGGCCTTCACTGGCGCCCAGCAGATAATCCAGACCCACAACTCCCCAGACGTTGGCGATCTCATGGGGGTCGGCCACCACGGTGGTCGTCCCCAGGGGTAAGAGGGCCCGGGCCAACTCCCGGGGAGTAAGCATGCTGCTCTCCACATGGAGGTGGCCATCGATGAAACCCGGCAAAAGGTAGCGCCCCGTCACGTCCAGCCTGGGGCCGGGATAATCCCCCAGGCCGACGATGATCCCGTCGAACAGCGCCACATCAGTTTCCTGCCATTCACCGGTATAGACATTGGCCACCCGGCCGCCGGTGAGCACCAGTTCCGCCGGCACTTCCCCCCGGGCAGCCTGGAGCCGTATTGGCAGTCTCTCCATCCACATAAGGGTTCCAATTATTTTAGTGGAATACGTACATAAGGTTTACTATGGGGCAGTTTAGAGGAAAATAGCCGCCGACGCAATGCGGAGAAGCGAAGGCCTGACCAAAATCGGGCGGGCTTAGGGCAGGTTGATTCAACGGGAACCAGGCTATTTTTCAGGAAGGGGAAACCGGCTGCCGTGATGTCAGGGTGGGTTATCCGAAGGTTGGGGTCAGGAGTTGATTGAGAGGCTTCCGGGTTGTCCCGGGATAGACGCCCATCAGAAGGGGTTGTCAGCCCGCTTTCCCCCACCGCAACCTCGAGCCTGGCGAATTAAAGGCAATCGAGGCCTGCGGACACCAACCAAGGTCCTGGCCATCTCAACGTCGGACGAAAATCCGCATTCAGGTGGGGCCACCGTGGTACAAATCGGAGGTGGCCGGCATACCGAGATTTTCGGATTTTTCGCTTTTAATGAGGGGAGAGGCGTATTTGTGATTCTTGAGCATCTCCATTTCCAGTTGATCCAGACATGCATCGCCTCTTTGGGCCATTACCAACAGACTGTACAGCACCAGCAACACCAACCCGCCCAGCAACGCACCCAAGATACATATCCCATAGAAGAAAAGAGACATGGCCTTCCTCCTTAATAGCCAGCAAGACCGCTTGCAGGCGGTAACATCATCACTGGTTCATCTTGTTTCTGCAGGCACGCCTGCAGTTAAGAATATTCCGGCAGCACCAGATCTCGGACTCCCGGGAAATAAGTCGTTTCAGAACGACTCTAAACACCTTGAGAGTATTCCCGGAGTTTATGTTTCAGGCGATACATGGCCTGAGTGTGCAACTGGGAGATCCGGGACTCGGTATAACCCATGATCTGACCAATCTCCTTCATGGTCAGCTCTTCATAATAATATAATGATATCATCAGCTTCTCTTTATCCGGCAAGGCTTCGATGGCCTCCAGCATGATTCCCTGGAGTCCGGAAAAATGTACTGCCAATAACGAATCCCGGGCACTATCGTCCTGAATAGTCTCCAGGACCTCATGCTCCATATAGCCCGCATGCCCACCAGATTTTTTTCTGCCTTCTTCCAGAGCCACCACGGAAACCGTCTTGGTTTCATCCAGGAGTTTGTAGAACTCCTCTATCTCCAAATCCATAAATTCGGCCACCTCTTCGGCTTCGGCCGGCCTCCCCAGAGATCTCTGCAATTTGGCGTAGGCCTCTTCGATAAGATGAGTTTTTTTGCGCACGGACCGAGGGATCCAGTCCAGACTCCGCAGCTCATCCAGCATCGCCCCCTTAATGCGGAATTCAGCATAAGTTTTAAAATTTATATTTTTTGAGGGGTCAAACTTCTGGACCGCATCAATCAAACCGATAATGCCGGAGCTGATCAGATCTTCCATGGAGATGTGGGACGGTAGCCGCAACGCCAGGCGAGAGGCGATATACTTGATCAATGGCGCATATTGCAGCACCATCTGCTCCTGCCACTTGGGATCCGGTTTTGCGGCGCCATATTCAGGGATTGATTCCCTGTTGTCCTGGACTAACGATAGTTCTTCCATGATTTCCCCGCTTTCGTGAACCCGAGCGTGATCAGAGTAAACGGCGCCAAAAGAATTTGATATTGCCGTCAATGCCTGACTGTGGCTTGTTTTCCCACAAAGTTTGCGCAATCATGACAAAAGACTTGCTGGCCGGAGACTGGGGGTAGAGGGCCAGGACCGGCTGCTGTCTCATTACCGCTTTGGGCAAGGCTTGATCGAAAGGGACAAATCCGAGGTAATCCAAGCTGATCTCCCGGCTCAGGAAACGCTCCGCCACCCGGAGCAGGGTACGATAGACCAATTCCGCCTCCCATTGGTGAGCCAAACCGTTCACCAACAGCTTGAAGCTGGTCTCACCATGCTGAGACGCCAGGATCTTGATCAGGGCATAGGCATCGGCGATGGCGGGCGGCTGGTTGTTGACCACCAGGATGCGCTCCTGGGCGCCAATATTGAAAAACAGGACATTGGGAGAGATGCCGGCCCCGGTATCGATGAGCACGACATCCACATCTTCGGTGTAATGGTCCATTTCGTTGAGCAGGAAGAGCTTCTGAAATTCATCCAGTATGGCCAGATCAGCGATCCCGGAAGAAGCCGGCAGGATTTTAAGACCTCCCGGACCATCCACGATCACTTCGGAGAGTTTGAGTTGGGAGGCCAGGGCATCCTGAAGGGTGAACTGGGGCGTGAGACCCAGCAGGATATCCAGATTGCCCAACCCAAAATCAGCATCAATCAGGAGCACGTTGAGTCCGCGCTGGGCCAGGGCCAGCCCCAAATTCACCACGACATTGGATTTGCCTACTCCCCCCTTGCCGGAGGTCACCGAAATAACCCTGAGGGGGCCCGCGCTCTGCCATTTCTGGGGAGAGGCGATTCCCTGGGGGGCCGCATGCAGGTCGGTGGCAAACGATGCCGGTCTGATTTCTGCTTCCATGCCTTCAATCCCTTATAAGTGGGGCCAACGTAAATCGGCCAGTGTCATCATCCAGGCCGATATAGTTGGAAAACTAATAATTGGGTCGCGTTCAGAGATAATCCGGCGTTTTGATGTGGTCTCCTGGGGTACATGATAGGGGAGGGAACCGGGTCCGTCCTCAGCTTCCCTCAGCCCCTCAAACAGAGCCGCCATTTCTTCCGGGGTTAATACCTGGCTCATCTCCGCCCTCCGACTTTTAGTCTGCTTCCCGCCATCATTGCCTCAAGACCACTTTCCCTGGGAGGAGGGGCCGGCCAGGCTCTTTGATCCCCGGCCTGGCGCTCTCACCTTCCCGGCCCCCCAGGCTCACCCCTGAACCCAACCTCCGTTCACCTAATCAGCAATGATTGTGCCAGCGGCGCTACGGGTTAGGTTCACCGCCTCAAACAGCCGCAACAATGCCAGGCGCCGGTTCATTTTCTGAAACAAAATCCTCTCTTTGATTCAATTATCATGGTGTAATTACTTGATTATTTACTGATTCATGGTTTTCGGAGCCCGGGCGACGCCGGGAACTCGGCAGCAGAGAAGTATCCGGAAAACGGGCGCCAAGTTTCGGTCCGGAGGGCCGAATCCGTCAGATTTTTGACACAGGGATGATTTTCATTGCCAAAGGTTGGGACCTATGCTAAAAGAATATTGAGTTAATTTACTAAGATAGGCGCTTAGCCGTATGCCTCGCCCTGGGGAGCCTGACTACTACCGGAGCCGGGCCCGAGCCGAAGGATATGTGGCCCGGGCGGTCTACAAGCTCAAGGAGGTGGATGAAAAATACCGCCTCATCAAGCCGGGCCAGCGGGTCCTGGACCTGGGGTGCAGCCCGGGGTCATGGCTGCAATATATCGCCTCCCGCGTTGGCCCCGGAGGCCTGGTGGTGGGAGTAGATGCGGCCCCTTTGGCCATCGAGGTGGTCCCGCCCCTATACTTTGTGCAGGGTGAGATCACAAGTCTAGACTTAGAGACCATAATTACCATCAGCCCGATATTTGACGTGGTGGTGAGCGACCTGGCCCCGAAAACCACGGGTATGCGCCAGGTGGACCAGCAACGGTCCCTGGAACTGGCCTCGCTGGCCTGGGAGTGGGCCCGGAGGCTGCTCCGAGAAGGCGGGCATTTTCTGGTCAAGGTCTTTGAGGGGCCGGATACCCCTACCTTGTCGGCAGTTCTGAAGCAGAACTTCAGTCTCTGTCGGCCGATAAAACCGGCCGGATCCCGTCCCGCCAGCCGGGAAATTTATCTCTTGGGCCTCAAGAAACGGGGCGCTCCGGCTGGTTCCCGGGCCCCCAAATCCGGACCCTAGCCGCCATGAGCGCCTGCCGAAGCGTTACCGTTGGCTGGTTTCTGTATTTAAAGAAGAAGCACTCTCAATTAGTTCAAGATCTTACCTGGTGTATACGGCAGTGAAACTGGTATAAGTCAAGAAGGAGCCCGCCCAGATGTCTGGTCATTCCAAGTGGAGCACAATCAAGCGGAAAAAAGGCGCCCTGGACGCCAAACGGGGGAAACTCTTCGGCAAGCTGGCCAAAGAAATCACCGTGTCAGCCCGCCTGGGGGGCGGTGACCTCAGCGGCAATCCCCGCCTGAGGGCCGCGGTCGCCGCGGCCCGGGCTGAAAACATGCCCAATGACAATATCACCCGGGCCATTAAGCGGGGCGAAGGCGGCAGCGGCGCCGCGGCTCTGGAAGAGTTGACCCTGGAAGGCTACGGTCCCGCCGGGGTGGCCCTGCTGGTGGAAACCCTCACCGACAACAGGAACCGCACCGTGTCTGACGTCCGGCATCTCATCACCAAATACGGCGGCGGCCTGGGGGAGCCCGGCTGCGTCGCCTGGATGTTTGATAAAAAAGGGGTCATCGTCTTCGACCGGGAAGGCGTGGATGAGGAAAAACTCATGGAGGCCGCGTTGGAATGCGGCGCCGACGACCTGCAAGGGGATGAGAGTCAATTTGAGGTGCTCACCGACCCGGCCCTCTGCTTCGAAGTCAAGGAAGCCCTGGAGGCCCGGGGGTTTAAGCCGATCCTGGCGGAGGTGCAGATGCACCCCCAAACCACGGTGCACATCGAGGAGGAAAAGGCCGCCCAACAGGTGCTCACACTGGTGGAGTTGCTGGAGGACCACGACGACGTCAACGACGTGTTCGCCAATTTCGACATCCCGGACGAGCTGCTTGAGGCCTTGATGTGAGCCCGGTGATCCTGGGGGTGGACCCCGGTTCCCGGCATACCGGTTTCGGGGTGGTCCAGGGGGAGGGCAACCAGATCCTCCACCTGGCCTCCGGTAGCATCAATCCCGGCTCCCGGCCGCCGTTGGAATCCCGTCTCTGTCAGATTTTTGACGGTCTGTCGGAATTAATCCGGCAGCATTGCCCCCAGGCCATCGCCCTGGAAGAAATCTTCCTGGCCACCAACGTCCACAGCGCCTTCGTCCTGGGCCAGGTCCGGGGCGTGGTGCTGTTGCTCGCGGCCCGGTCAATGGTGCCCATCTTTCATTACTCCCCCCTGGTGGTGAAGAAAGAGGTGGTGGGCTACGGCCAGGCCTCCAAGTCCCAGGTGCAGCTCATGGTGAGGCAGTTGTTGGGGGTCGAGATGGTGGACCAGCACGCCGCCGACGCCCTGGCGGTGGGCATGTGCCACCTCTTTCATAGCCGCTGGCCGGGCGCTTCGCCATGATCGGTTACCTGGAAGGCCAACTTATTGACAAGTCCCCGAACCAGATCCTGGTGAAGGTGGGGGGCGTGGGCTATCGCATCTTCATTCCCCTGTCGACGTTTTATGCCCTGCCGGAGCCGCCGGCCACCGTGGCCCTCCAGATTCATACCCGCATGCAGGAAGACGCCTTGCACCTCTACGGCTTCAACACCCAGGAGGAAAAGGACCTGTTCCTGCAACTCCTGAGCATTCCCCGGGTGGGGGCCAAGACGGCGCTGAACATTTTGAGCGGCATCAACCCCGAGGACTTCGCCCAGGCCTTGCTGGCCGGCGACGACAAGCGCCTGGCCGGGATTCCCGGCATCGGCAAGAAATCCGCCGCCCGCATCGTGCTGGAACTCAAGGATAAGCTGCCCACGGCCCGGCGCCCGCGCCCGGCCTCGGCCGGGGAGAAGCTCATGCAGGACGCCCTCTCGGCCCTGATCAACCTGGGATATCCCAAAAACCTGGCGGAGAAGGCCCTGGACGCGGCTAAGGCCCTGGGGGCCGGCAGCCTGGAAGACCTGCTGCGCCAGAGCCTGAAGTCTTTGGCGAAGTGAGGGGGGAGGAAGATTTAGGGGAAAGGGATAGTATATCGTCCCGGGATTATCTTACCAAAGTTTGAAGGTTTTTTCTCCCTCCCCCTTGATGGGGGAGGGCTGGGGTGGGGGTAAAATTGCTTGGTAATGCTTCAGCCTATTCCCACCCCCGCAAGACCCTCCCACCAGGGGAGGGGGAGTTTAAGACCCAGGAATTATGATAAGTTCTCATGGTCAAGACTTGACCGGTCACCCTCTCCATCAAGGCATAATATCCACGGACAAAAAAGATTAAACGCTTATTGCCATTGCTCCGAAAATAAGCTATAATTAACTAAATTAATTAGCTAAATGGAGCAATTATTGTGCAACAAGAAAACTTGAGTCTCCTGGCATTTCAAAAAAGGTTTAGGACCGAAAAAGCTTGTCAG
>JAHIKF010000304.1 GCA_018897875.1 Pseudomonadota bacterium
CTCAACCGTGGGAGCTTCTTTCAGCCAAGACAACAATTCTTCCGGCGTCAGCCAAGATTCGATCTGGGCAGGTTTGCGCATCTTTTTTAGCCCCTGCCCAATATACCATTACTCTACGTTTGATGTCAAATTGGTATCAGAACCAGAATCGGCCTCGCCGCTGAACCCAGCACCCGATGCAAATCTATCTCGCCGGTGAAACATGTCCCTTCACCCGGAATTGTCCTGCCGAGGGGAGCGCAGCAGCGCACTGATTCAGAAGGTCCCGCGGTTTTGCGCCCATCAGCTGCCGACGATGTAGGTGTAAATCGCCCGGATGATGGGATCAAAATAAGGGCTGAAAATAGCCTGGTGGGTGAGGCGGTCTGCCAGCGCCAGGGCCAGGACCAGATAGGGTCCGCTCAGGACCAGCAGCGACTTGATGTTGTCCTGGGACGGAGGCAGCAATTCACAAACCAGCTGTCCCATGGCCATCGGCGGCACCGGGATCAGGTTATAGATGGCCGTGGTGATGTTTACCCCGACGATCATCATAAAAACCCGGGGATTATACTCCAACACATTAAAAATCATCACGATGCTGCCCACGATGCTGGCCATGAGCAGGTTCGCCAACGGCCCCGTCGCCCGGGTCAACACCATGTAGAGCCGGGGATGCTCGAATTTACTGCGATCGATGTCAAAAAGCCGGGGCCAGCCGAAGCCCCCGATCAAAAAGCAGATCGACCCCAGAACCCCTACGTGCAAAAAAACGTTGAAATTTAGGCGATCCTTGGCGTCCGGACGGCGGTCCCCTAAAAAATTGGACATAAAGGCCTGGGCCTCGGAATTGAGCATGACGGTTATCAACACCGCCACGCAAAAGGACACCGTCGAATCAATGGTGAGGTTACTGGGATCGAGAAAAAAAGGCACCGGCCAGGCACTTTCAGTGGGCATCAGGGTTACCTTGATCCTTTACGCAGAAAATAGTTTAACGCCGCCCTTGATATAATAAACATTTTCCTGGACTGCGGGTGACACTTTCTTGCGGGAAGAGAAAAATTCCTTAACATAAAGAGAGAAGGCAGGGGGTTTTGCCACCCTGCCTTCTCCAGATAGCTTCGTTTTTCCGTCCCTCACTTAACCGCCCGAACCTTTAAGGTTAGGCGGGGTGAGGCCGTGAGAGTTATTCCGCGGTGTGCATGGGCCGCTTGGTTACCCGGGAGACCACCACCGCGATGATCAGCACGATGGCCGACAGGATGAAGGCCCAGGTCAGGGTGCCGGTCATGTCCTTAATGGTGCCCGCCAACCGGGTCATGAAGAAGCCGAGACCCCACCCCAGGAAGACCAGACCGTAGTTCATCCCCAGGTTCTTGGGCCCGAAGAAGTCCGCAGTGTAGGCGGGCATCAGGGCCAGACCGCCGCCGTACTGCCAGTAGGCGATGCCCACGGCCAAGAACAGCAGGAAGACGTTGCCGCTGGCGATGACCAATGGCAGCAGGAACAGACAGAGGGCCGACACCAGGCAGTTGATGGTGTAGGCGTTGTCCCGGCCGATCTTGTCGGAGTACTGGCCGGTCCCCACCCGGCCCAGGGCGTTGACCAGACCGCCGAAAGAGGCCAGGATCCAGGCATTATCTGTGAGGAATAGAACGTCCTTGGCCGCGGCTTTGAGAATGCCGGTGGCGTTGGCGATGATCATCAGACCCGACTGGGTGGTGCCGATGAACATGATGACCAGGGCATAGAACTGCCAGGTCTTGACGATTTCCGACGGGTTCCAGTTGATGACGGTGCCCGCCGCCTTGGCCGGGGCCACGCCCGCCTTCACCGGGGCCGGTGGGGCCACATAGCCCGCAGGCGCCTTGGCCAGCTGGGAGCCGGCGATGACGACTACCGCCGAAAAGAGGATGCCCAGGAAGATCCAGCTATAACTTACGCCGCCGGTTTGGATCAGATACGCCGCCAGGGGTGAGATATACAGGGCTGCGCCGCCGTAGCCGCCGACCACCAGACCGGCCACCAGGCCCCGCTTATGCGGGCCGAACCAGGAGAGAGCCGCCGGCGTGGGAGCCGCATAACCGATCCCCATGCCGATGCCGCCCAGGATGCCAAACCCGAAGACCAGGCCGCCGTATGATTTCATAAGGCCGGCAACGATACAGCCCACCGCCAGGAAGAGGCCGCCGGTGATGGCGCCCACCTTGGGACCTAATTTATCCTGGATGCGGCCGCCGGGAATCATTAATAAGGCAAAGACGACGACGCAGAGCGAAAAGGGGGTGGCAGCCTCGGCGTTGGTAATATAAGTCCAACCGGCCGCCGGGCCTTCAGCGATGATCTGCCCCGCCTTATCCACACTAATCAGCTGCTTGGTCCAAACGGACCAGGCGTATAAAATTCCCAAACAGAGGTTAATAGCCGTACCGCAAAATACCACTACCCATGCTTTTCCTGGTTCTTTGTCCATGAGACCCCTCCTTAAAGATGAAAAATGGAATAAAACTTGCGAGTAATGTGGTGAATGATTGCCGATGCCTTTTCCCTGGTACTCGAACCCCACCTCCTTGCCGGGAAAAATTTTATATCGAAGTGAATAATGCAAGGCGCTTACCAAAGCTATAATAAGCATGAATAAACTCGAGAGTCAATGAAAATAGCTATAATCATTGACCTTATGAAAATTTTCACAAGCTTTCCGCTTTCCGTTAAAACTGGGGATAATCCGGCGCTCCGGGTCATTATGCCCACTTTGTGGGGTGCATCACCCCATGTGCTTGGAAAAAGGGTTGGGCGCCGCGGGCCTTGGCAGAAGGGTCTGCGTCCCGTTCTGGCGCGGCGGAGCCCGGTGGGAGCATGCCGCCTCTCATGCCGAGTTTAGTCTGAAATGAAACAAATCAAACAGATAACCTATTGATTTCACACGTAGGGGCGGGTTTCAAACCCGCCCCTACAAGACGAACAGGGTATAAGATGAACTGCAAGAGGAGTGTCGGGGAACAGCGGGGAAAGTCGAGGCCGGCATAGAGTAGTCGGGTGCGTTTCACGCCCCACTTTATAGTGCCTAGAGCGTTTGCCATAAATTGCTTCCGGTTGGTGGTTCTTAAATCCCCCTAAATCCCCCTTTGTTAAATGGGGACTTTAACAGTAATTCCTTGCAGTTCCCCCCCTTTTTTAAAGGGGGGTAGGGGGGATTATAAGGCTTCCCATAACGGAAAAAACTTTTGGCAATTTTTCTAAAACGCTCCCTACATTGCTGCCGGCACTGTTCCGCCTATAGCGTTTTCATCGCTTCGGTGTGGTCGCAAGGCCATGAACCGTTTATTATGAAAACTGCAGTCAGCTTTCAATAAAAACACTTATTGACGTGCCAACAGCCAACATGTAGGGCGGGCACTGCCCGCCATAATTCCTTTTATAAACCTAATTCCACCGGGCCCAGACCCGCTCGGCTGCGGCCACAGTCTGCTCCAGGTCCTCCGGCGTGTGACCCCGGGAGATGAACAGGGCCTCGAATTGCGACGGCGCCAAAGAGATCCCCGCCTCCAGCATCCCCTGGAAGAATTTCCGGAACTGCGTCAGGTCGGATTTCTTGGCCTCTTCAAGGGTGTTCACCGGCCCGGCGGTAAAAAACAGGGTGAGCATGGACCCCACCCGGTTGATCGTCAGGTCCACCCCCTGGCGGGTTGCGGCGCTCGCCAGTTCCCGGGCCAGCCAGGCCCCCTTCTCTTCCAGGTCCTCATAGGTTCCGGGTTCGGTCAATGCCGCCAGGGTCGCCAGGCCCGCAGCCACCGCCACCGGGTTCCCCGACAGGGTTCCCGCCTGGTAGATGGGGCCGCTCGGGGCCATCTGGGTCATTAAGTCCCGCCGGCCGCCGTAAGCGCCCACCGGCAGGCCGCCGCCGATGATCTTGCCCAGGCAGGTGAGATCGGGCTTAACGCCGTACAACGCCTGGGCCCCGCCCCGGGCCACCCGAAAACCGGTGATCACCTCGTCAAAGATCAGCAGGATGCCGGCCGCGTCGCAGATCTGCCGCAAGCCCTCCAAAAACCCGGGCCGGGCCGGTACCACCCCCATGTTGCCCGCCACCGGCTCCACAATGATGGCCGCGATCTCTCCGGGATAGCGCCCCGCCGCCTGACCTACCGCCTCCAGGTCGTTGTAAGGCAGCGATATGGTCAACCCCGCGATCTCCGGTGGCACTCCCGGACTGCCGGGAATGGCCTGGGTGAGGACCCCGCTGCCCGCAGCCACCAGGAAGGAGTCGGCATGGCCGTGGTAACAGCCGTCGAACTTGATGAGACGGGGGCGGCCCGTGGCGCCCCGGGCCAGCCGCAGGGCGCTCATGCACGCTTCCGTGCCGGAGTTGACCAGGCGCACCATCTCTAACCCCGGCACCGCAGCGCAGAGAACCCGGGCCAGCTCAAGTTCCCCCGGCGTCGAGGCCCCGAAGCTGGTGCCTTGCGCTGCCGCCGCCGCCACCGCCGCCACCACCGGGGGCGGCGCGTGGCCCAGGATCAATGGCCCCCAGGAGCCCACGTAATCCAGGTAGGAGTTACCATCCACGTCAAAGATCCGGGCCCCGGCCCCGCGCACGATGATCCGGGGGGTGAGGCCCACGGCCTGCCAGGCCCGCACCGGGCTGTTCACCCCTCCGGGGATGAGTTTGCTGGCGGCTTTAAACAGCTCTGCGGATTTCTCATATGAAGACATTGCTGGTCTCCTAAAAAGGGCACGATTTCATGGGGGCCGGGGTTTTTTGTCAGGCAGGGGTGCCCGTTGCCGCCGGCGTCTCTGGCGGGCGCCCTGCCGGCTGCGGCCCCCTGGCGCCTGCTATCTCCCTCAGGGCGAGGACGGCGTCTCCCCCTCCTTGAAATACCGCATGGTGGTCTTTTTCAGTTCGGTCTCGCTGAACAGCATCTCGTAGTCGTTAATTCCGGTCTCCGCCGCCATCTGCGCCGCGATCTGGACGCATTCTTCCGGGGTGCGGCCGTGGATCATGGTGTAGAGGTTATAGGGCCAGGAGGGCGCCGGCCGGCGGGCATAGCAGTGGGTCACGGTCCTTTGCCCGGCCAGGTGCTGGCCGATGCGCTTGAGGTCGGCCTCCGGCACCGCCCAGGCCACCAGGGCATTGGCCTCGTAGCCCGACTGCTGGTGGCGCAGGGTAGCCCCGAACCGCCGGATGTAACCCCGATCCATCAGGCTCCGGATGACGGCCAGCAACGCTTCTTCCCCAATCCCCAGAAACTCCGCCACCTCCACAAACGGGCGGGGGCAAATCGCCAAATCCCTTTGCAGGGCCAGGATTACCTTCTTGTCCAGGTCCGACAGCATCCACGGCCTCCCCAATCTCCAGGAAATATAGACCAATTGGCCGGGCTTGGCAAGGGTGGCCGGAGCCGCCAGGCCCTTTGCCTGGTTGGCGTTTTGGAGATTATCAAGCGGATTCTGAGAGGCGGTGGGAGCGCCGGGGACCGTGTCCTCAACCAAAACCACCGGCACTCATTTCCGGCGCTAATTCCATACAGCCCTTGCCAAAAGTTCCTTCATTTTCCCCTCTCCCTCCTGCGGGGGGGGGGAGAAGGTCAGGGTGAGGGGGGGAATAGGAAAAAACTTTTGGCAACCTGCATAAATTAGCCGCCTCACTGCCACCTCACCCGGTTCCCCGCCTTGATCCCGTGCCGGTCGGCAAATCCGCCGGGCACTTCCAGGACATGGGTCACCCGCACCGCCGAGCTCAGATTACCCGGGTAGGTTGGCGGTACGTTCCGGGTGATGCCAGCTACCCGCCCGTCGCTGATCCAGATGAGGTCCAGGGGAATGCGCATCCTCCGCATGCAAAAGGTCTGCACCTCCCTCGCCGGCATAAAGAAGAGCATCCCCCGGCCCTCGGGCAACTCCCGCCGGTCACTCAGGCCCAGGTAAAGCCGTTCCGGGGTCCGCACCGCTTCGGCCTGCACCGTGACCTTCCCCACGGTCACCCTGACCCAGGGGTTGCCGTGTTCCGAGACTTCCTGCCCCCCGTCCCCCCCCTCCCCTCCGGCCAGCCCGGCCAGGGCGGCCAGGAGCAGCCCGGCCATCACCCAGGCGCTCAGGTTGCGACTCACTCTCATCATCTCCTCTCATACGAAGTTGCAGTCAAAAGACATTGAATATTCATGTCATTCTGAACGGAGCGCCGCGGATAGAAGAATCTCGGCGGCTCAAAAAGAGAGATTCTTCACTGCGCTCAGAATGACAAATAATAGTCTTGTAATTACTTTTTGGTATCACGCGGCCCCACGGGCTCGCCTCGATTCTTAAAGCCGCGGACTCCAGGCCGCCCTTGCCCGCTCCCGCCTCTACCATACCCCATGTCGGGGTGCCGTCCCAAGAACTCTTTGGGGATCAGACGCGGGCATGGGCCGGCCCGGTGCGCCTGGCCCCGGCGTTTACCTGGGAACGGCGCCCCGGGAAAAACCCTGGAAATCGCCGGCCCCTGTGCTATAGTGTTTGGCGAAAAGGGCCACAGGCTCATGGCTGACTGTTCCGAAAAGTCTTCCGTAGGGTGCGTCTTACGCACCACTGGCGGGCGGGACGCCCGCCTGC
>JAHIKF010000305.1 GCA_018897875.1 Pseudomonadota bacterium
CAAGGCGGTGCATGGCGCTGTTGGCAAAGGGGGAAGGAGATGAGTGAAGCAGGCAGTCAGGCGATGCATACCATTGTTTTTGAGCCAAGTGGTCGGACGGTGCAGGCTGGAGACGGCATGTCGATCATCAAGGCCGCCCGGGAAGCAGGCATCCACATCAATGCTTCCTGCGGCGGCGAGGGCGTGTGCGGCAAATGCAAGGTCCTGCTGGAATCGGGGGAGCTCACGAGCACCCGTTCCGGCCTCTTAAGCGACGAGGAATGGGACCTGGGGTACCGCCAGGCCTGCCAGTGCTTTGTCCACGGCGACGTGGTGATCCGCATCCCGCCGGAGTCCCTGCTGGACCGGCGCACCCTGACCCGACGGCGGAGTGGCGTGGGCCTGCGCTCCAGCCCCATCGACCTGGAGGCCTTGAAGTCCTCCGGGTTCTATAATCCAGCCTTTCAGAAAAAATTCGTGGCGCTGCCGCCGCCTTCCCTGTCGGACAATGTCTGCGATCTGGCCCGCCTGGAGCACGGTCTGGCCCGCCAGCACGGCCTGGACAGCCTGGCGGCCGATTTCTTCATGCTGCGCCATCTGGCCCAGGTGATGCGGCAGGACGACTTCCGGGTCACCGCCACCCTGGACTTTGCCCAGCGGCGGTCCCGGAAGCCCCGGATAGTGCAGGTCGAGCCCGGCGACACCAGTTCGCGCCACTATGCCATCGCCATTGACATCGGCACCACCACCGTCTGGGTCCAGATCCTGGACCTGGCCGCCGGCACAATCATCGGCACCGGTGCGGATTACAACTCCCAGATGAGTTATGGGGACGACGTCATCACCCGCATGGTCTTCAGCCAGAAAGACCAGGGGCTGCAAAAGCTGCAGCGCTCGGTGGCCGCCACCATCAACCAGGTGATGCACCGGGTCCTCAAAAAGCATAAACTGCCGGTGACGGAGATTTCCCACATCACGGTGGCCGCCAACACCACCATGACCCATCTGTTCTACGGCATCGACCCCAAGTATATCCGCCTGGCCCCCTACACCCCCGCGGCCTGCCACCTCCCGCCGGTCCGGGCCCGGGACCTGGGTCTGGAAGTGCCGGACCACGTATTCATCTATACGGTGAGTTCCGTATCCAGTTACGTGGGGGGCGATATTGTGTCCGGGGTCCTGGCCTCGGGGATCTACAAAGACCCCAAGCTGACGCTGTTCATCGATATCGGCACCAACGGCGAGATCGTCATCGGCAACCAGCAGTGGCTGGCCTGCGCCGCCTGCTCCGCCGGACCGGCCTTCGAGGGCGGCGGCATCAAGTTCGGCATGCGGGCCGCGTCCGGCGCCATCGAGGAAGTGAGCCTCAATCCCGAGACTTACGAACCCATGATTATCACCATCGACATGGTGAAGCCCAAGGGCATCTGCGGCTCCGGCTTGATCAACATCCTGGCGGCCATGATGGAGTCGAACATCATCTCCCCCAACGGCAAGTTCCGGGACGATTTGAACACGCCTCGCATCCGCCTGGGCGACGAGGGCCGGGAATTTGTCCTGGCCATGGCCCCCGACACCGCCAGCGGCCAGGACATCACCCTGAGCGAAGGCGATATCGACAACCTAATGCGGGCCAAAGGGGCCATGTTTGCGGGCTACGTCACCCTGCTGGAAAACGTCGGCCTCAAGCTCGAGGACCTGGAACAGGTGATCCTGGCCGGGGCCTTCGGCAATTTCATCAACATCGACAACGCCATCGCCATCGGGCTTTTGCCCGACCTGCCCCGGGAAAACTACCACTACGTGGGCAACGCCTCCCTCCAGGGGGCGACGCTCCTGGCCTTCTCCCGGGACCTCTTAGAGGAGGAGCGCCGGGTAGCGGACATGATGACCAACTTCGAACTCTCCGAGACCCCGGGCTTCATGGACCAGTACATCGCCGCCCTGTTTCTGCCCCACACCAAGATGGAATACTTCCCCAGCGTCACCGAACGTCTGAAGGCCGGAAAAGACTAATCAATCTATAGGCATAACCCTAATAAAGCCAGGGGCACGGCAGCGCCGTGCCCCTACATTTTTCCGGTTGGGCGAGTCTTGAAGCTTGCCAGCCAGCAGTAGAATTTATCTTCGCTTTTCCTGTCAAGATTTTCTCGGTCAAATTCCCAGTTCAGGGGGTTATTCATGATATATTCCCTGATACGGTTGAATGATGCATCGTCACGAATCACGTGTTCATAGTAGCCCCGTTGCCATACCTCGCCCTTGCCGCTATTTCTCAAGGCGTAGATGCGCCTGGTGACCGCGGCTTTAAATGCCCCGATAATGGTAGGCAACGATCCCTTTACCGGCTTGCCGAACCGTTCCATCGTAGGGGCACGGCGTGCCGTGCCCTGCTCATCTCTCAGTAACCACAAAATACCATGGAAATGGTTAGGCATTACCGTGAATTCATCCAGGGTGACGTAAGGGCGAATGACTGTGGTGTTGAGCCATTCTTCCGCCACAATCTCCCCCTGCCTCAAGAGCGCTATGCCTCCATCAGCCCTATCGCCGAAGATACACCGACGCTTCCAGGCGCAGATCGTTACGAAATATGCCCCGCCCTGGGAGTAGTCAAAGCCCTGGATACGGATTGATCGGCGGTTATATGGCTTTCCTTCCATATGGTACTCATAATAGGGCACGGCACCGCCGTGCCCCTACGGTTCGCAAGCTACTGATTAGTTCATCCCAACTAGGCCATGGGGGGAGAATAATTTATTTGGCCAACTTCTTCAGCAGCCAGGCTATATTGTCCGCCAGGTCGGTGATGGTCTTGAGACCCTCGGCGTCATTGGCCGCCTCCCCGGGATTCAAGCCGTAGGCGATGGGCCAATAGCTGGAACCCGGCACGAACATCCCACTGATGCAGAACCATAACTGGAGCTGGGCATAGGTGAAATTGACCCCGGCCCGGCGGGCCACCACGATGGGGCTGCCCACCTTGCGGGCGAAGTGGTTGTCCCCCATGCGGGCCACGAAACCGGCCCGGTTCAACAGCGCCATGAGGTTGGGGGTGGCGGAGCCGAAATAGACCGGGGAGCCCACGATGAGCCCGTCGGATGCAGTCATGGTCTCAAAGACCGGCATAAAATCGTCTTCCTGGGCGCAGCGGTTCTTGTCCTTGGCGCACTTCATACAGGCCAGGCACGGCCGGATGTCTTTGTCGTGCAGCGACAGATATTCGGTGGCGATCCCGTGGCCCTCCAGCACCTTGAGGGCGGTTTCTAAAAGCAGCCGGGTGTTTCCCTGGGGCCGCGGCGAACCCGATATGGCCAGCACCTTCATAATCTCTTGCCTCCCTGGGGGGTAAGGTATTTCTAACTCTCCCTGCCTCACGAGTTCCATTATAAAGAAAAATGAGCTTTCTCCCCACCCCTGAAGGACGGAAAATAATGCTTGACTAAGAGATTGGTGCGGCATATATTGTGAGTGAACAGTCACTCACTTAAGGGGGAGCATCAAAGAGAGTGCCTTGCATGCAGGGCGACCCACCGGGTCGCCCCTACGGCGACAACTCATACCGAGTTGCGTTCAAAAAGGAACGAAGTAAATGTAGGGGCGCACCTGTGTGTGCGCCCTCTTGGGGGGACACGAAGGTCCCCCCTGCAAAAATTGTGTATTGACCGCCAAAAGGTATCAGAATGGAACTCATTAAATCCTCTTAAGCAGATATGCGACCCAAAAATCAGACGAAAGAGTTGATCGCCCGCACGGCGCTGCGCCTCTTTGTGGACCAGGGCATCGACGGCACCACCATCCGGGACATCGCCGCCGCGGCCGGGATCGCCGAAGGCACCCTCTACCGGCATTATCCCGGCAAAGACGCCCTGGCCTGGGATCTGTTCATAAGCAACTATACCGCCTTTGCCCTGGAGCTCCACCGCATCCAGGCCGGTCAGGCGACGTTACGGGCCAAACTGGACGCCATGGTGCGGCAATTCTGCGCCTTTTTCGACGACGACCCCATACTGTTCAGTTACCTGCTCCTGGCCCAACACGGGCAGCTGCAAAAAGTGACCCCTGAGATGGCCAATCCGGTGGAGGTGGTGCGGCAAGTCCTGGCCGCGGGGATGGACCGGGGCGAGATTCCGGCCGGCGACCCTGACGTGGCTGCGGCCATGGTCCTGGGAATCGTTTTGCAGGTGGCGATCTTTAAGATTTACCAGCGCCTCACCCAGAGCCTGACCAGCCTGGCGGAGGTCCTGGTGGAAGCCTGCTGGCGGGTTTTGGCTGGCTGATGATCTCTGGATCATGGCGGGTTATGAGCCTTGTGCACCTTGCGATTCAACGGCAGGCCCGAGAGGCATCATGCCCTTGATTTTTCCCCTCTCATGGGCTATTTTCTCTAGACTAGATTTGTTATAGAGGTACTCATGTCACCAGAAGACATCAAGGCCAGGATCAAGGCGGCGGCCCCGGAGGGCAAGATCGCCTGCGCCGCGGCCTTTCGCCTCGCTGAAGAACTGGGCCTCTCCCGCCATGACATGGGGGAGCTGTTCAACGAGCTCAAGATAAAAATCTCTCATTGCCAGCTGGGTTGTTTCTGATATGGCCCACCTGTTCGGCCCGGTTCCGTCTCGCCGTCTGGGGCGGTCTTTAGGGGTGGATCTCATCCCCCCCAAGACCTGCCCCTATAACTGCATCTATTGCGAGGTGGGGCCCACCACTTGCCAGACCCGGGAGCGCTTTTCCTTCCAGACCGAAAATATAATCGAAGAGCTGGCCGACTATCTCAAGGCCCCGGGCGTCAGGCCGGATGTCATCACCCTGGCCGGCTCCGGCGAACCCACCTTGAATCTGGGGTTGGGCCGCATCATCCGGGAGATCAAGGCGATGAGCCAGATCCCGGTGGCCGTGCTCACCAACGGGGCCCTGCTGTATCTGCCCGAGGTGCGCCGGGAGCTGGCCGCGGCGGATATAGTCCTGCCCTCCCTGGACGCGGCCCGGGCCGAGACCTATGCCGCCATCAACCGGCCCCTGCCGGAGCTTTCTTTCGAGTCGTTGCTCGACGGCCTGACGGCCTTCCGCCGGGAGTATCAGGGCCAAATCTGGCTTGAGGTCATGCTGCTCAAAGGTCTTAATGACACCGAAGAGGAATTGACCCTTTTGCGCCGGGCTCTACAAAAAATCGCTCCGGACAAGATCCAGCTTAACACCGCGGTGCGGCCGGTGGTGGAAGATTCCGCCCGGCCCCTAAACCAGGTTGAAATAGAGGCCGCCGCCGCGACCCTGGGCGGGCCGGTAGAGGTCATCGCCTCCTTCAGCCGGGCGGATATTGCCGGGAGCCCTCGTCAGGACGACGATTTTGTGGAAATGCTCTCCCGGCGTCCCATGACCGCCCCGGACCTGGCCCAGGCGTTGGGCCTGCCGCTGGTGCAGGTGGTAGCCCGGCTAAAACGCCTCCAGGACTCCGGCCGCATTTCTCATGACCGGTACCATGACGAGGAATTTTACCGGCATCAAACCTGAACAACGTACAACCATGCCGCCAGGCATTGATTAATTTTCTGAAACGGGGAGACTTGGATAAACTAGTTTTTTGAAATAATAAATTCAAAGTTAATATAATTAATATTTTATTATAATAATAATTACTTATTAAATTTAAGAAAAGCCTATCACG
>JAHIKF010000537.1 GCA_018897875.1 Pseudomonadota bacterium
AATACGTCCCACTGGCCGAACCCAGACCCTTTCTTCTCATAGACTATCTGGACCCCCAGGGTCGGCGAGTTTGAAAGGCTGGCCCGCCGGTAGTTGGAGTTGATCGCCCCACCGTTGGTAACGCAGTTGTAGCCGGCAACCCAGGTGGCCCCGTCGTCCTCAGAACGCCTTACCACTATCTCCAGGCGTCCCGTCGCCAGCTCGTGGGTCTCGTAGGCTATGTAGAGGTAATCTTTGCCGGAATCCGACCATCCGACCTCAATGGTCGGGTTCTCGCTGGTCCCGGTGTTTATCTTCGCGGGAGCGCTCCAGGTAACCCCCTGGTCCCCCGAGCGGGAGTAATAGATGTCAGACCCCGATGTCTGGCATACCGCGTGGACAAAGCCCCTCCCGGCGGTGGTGTCAATCCACACCGCGCCGGTAAAAGGCAGCGTGTTGTCGCTGGTCCACCCGTTGGGGTAGGCTTGTGACACACCCCCCATCACCACACACAACGTTGCGATCACCGCCACTATCACCGTAACTACAACCGACTTTCTCATAACGTCTCCTCTATAGTTTCCACCCTTAATTAACCCCATACGCGTTTACTACGTGTCCACCACTCATGCCGTGATAGTCAAAGTACATCGGGCGCTCCACCATAATCTTTGAACCCCCTGATGTTTTGATTTCTGAAGACACGTCTTTCCCTCCACCAACCTCACTATTAACGTTAATAGTGAGACGAGAATGGGCTTCAATGGTATAATCTTTTTCTTCTGTCTTTCCGTCACCGAACATATATTTTACGGTAATTACTACACTCTCGTTGGATGGATTGGCCGCCGTGTAGTAGGTGTCGAAGTTTTCTATTGTTGTCCCTTCTGCTATGTAAAATGTATCCGACAAGGTAATAGCACCCATCACGTCAGTACCCCCCGCCCATTTCCCTTTGTAATTGAAGTACATGGGACGTTCACAGACCACAGGTAGATCAGAAGTTATCTCCACAGATATATCTTTGCCTTTACCAGCGTCCATTGGTACATCAACGGTATAACGCGACCTCTTTGAGACGTCTTTGTCTTTTTCTATTATCTCGCCTGTGGAAGTCATATATTTGAACTTCAGTTTAGCGTCCTCATTGTTGGGGTTCTGTATGGTAATCCACTCTTCAAAGCCTGCCTGAGTAGAGCCTTCAGCAAAATACCAAGTTTTAGAAGGTGAAGGTATTCCCACAACATTGTGCCCTTCTTGGGCAAAACCGTGATAGTCAAAATACATCGGGCGTTCTGCTGCTATTGGAACATCAGATTCTATTTTGGTGCTTACGTCCTGTTGCAAGCCGACGTCGTTGGGGACGTTGACCGTGTAACGAGAATGAGGAATTATCTTATAATCTGTTTCGATATTTTCTCCTGTACTCAACATATGGGTTATCTTGACGTTGGCAGTATCATCAGATGGATTTTGTATAGTGAGCCATTCGTCGAATATTCCGTCTGTATCATTTCTGCGAGTCGTCCCTTCAGCAAAGTAGAACTCTTTCTGGAGGGAATTAAGGCCCATAGCGATATGTCCACCCTTCCATTGAGTCCCTTGAGAGTTTTTGTAGTTGAAGTACATGGGCCTCTCGGCAATTATCGCCTGGTCGTCGCTCCTTATATGCGTTGATACGTGATGTCCTTCTTCTACGAATTCCTTTATGTTATATGTTGAACGTGTTTGTGGTCCTATTACGACATCGTGTGTAACGGTTTCCCCTGTTTCCAACATAAAATTAAAGGTAACCTTTGCTGTCTGGTCACCAGGATTCTGAATACAGAAAAATTGGTCGAACTCGGGGAGGGTGTTTCCTTCCGCGAAGTACCAGTCCCTGCAATAATTACCTAAAGAAATATTCTTGCTGGAAGAAGAGCTGTTGCCGGCAGGGTCAACTGCTTCAACTTTTATCTCATATACTCCATTTTCTACATTACCAACGTCCCAAATGTAGGACATTTCTCCTTCTCTGTTCTGTTCTATTACTGTCTTTTCTGATACGCTTAATCTTTGGTAATCTATTCCATTTTCGTCGTTTCCTAAGCCTGTAACCTCACACATCTGTTCGGAAGTAAAGCCAGTTTGCACTGAATCTTTTTCGGGTTTGAGGACAAAGCAAACAGGCGCATAAGTATCTACGTTCAAACGAAGGGAACCAACAGGACTTTCATTGCCTGCCTTGTCTATTGAATAATATTTTACTTCCCATGTGCCATCTGGAACGTCAAACGGGTCAGAATAAACAGCCCAGTTCCCACCCCCTGTCACACTTTCTTCGCTAACACACTGATACATAATCGTATGCGGGTTTGTGTCAGTACAGCTAAGAGTTGTCAAAGTGATTTTATTTCTCCAATTTTTGGAGTTGGGAGTAGTATTGGTATTAATTGAAGCGCTTGGACTCTCTTTATCTATCCTAAGTTCTCCCGTTTTGTGCGTTTCTTCGTTGTCGGCAAGATCGGTCGAGTAATATTCAACAGTCCACTCACCATCTTCCAGGAGGAAAGGCGAAGAATAGGTTTGCCAAGAACCACCATTTAATCTGTACCTTGATATATCAACATTTGAAAGGTTGTCGCTCGGCAGTAAAGTAACTTTTGTGTCAGCGTCTCTCCAACCGTTCTCATTGGTAGTTGTATTGGAAGAAAGCGAAGTGATCGGGTCAGTCTTATCAACCTGGCAAGTTAGGGTCTTAAAAGGTTCGGAGTTTCCCGCAATATCAGAAGAGTAATATTCAACTTCCCAAATCCCGTCGCCAGTAAGGAAAAACGGAGTTAAGTATTCCTGCCAGCTACCGCCGTTCAGGCGATAGTTTGTTTCGTCTGGATGCTGCTCGTTAATCGTTAGAGTTATTTGAGTATTGGTGTTTATCCAACCGTTGTCGTTTGGTAGAATGCTTGAGGATATATTGGTGTTTGGGTTTACGCTATCAATTCTGATGATTTCTGTATGGTGTGTTTCTTCGTTGCCAGCAAGATCGGTCGAGTAATATTCAACTTCCCATTCCCCATCTTCAATGGTAAAAGGTAAGGAATAAGTTTGCTGTGTCCCCCAGGTTCCTCCCAAAGTTCTGGTTCTATAATATATGTGTTGTGAGTTTAAGTCATTATTCGTCAATGTTAATTCTGTGTCAGCGTCTCTCCAACCGTTTGCGTTGGGAGCTGTATCAGTGGACAGCGAAGTAACCGGGAAAGTAGTGTCAATATTCACTGTGAAGATATGTGCCGAGTCGCAATTACCGGCTAGATCATCCGAGTAGTACTGGACGCGCCAATCGTTGTCACCCGACACAGTGAAAGGAGATGTGTAAACCTGCCAAGCCCCGGGCGATGCCCCTACCTTATATATTCTGTAAAAGCGATCCTTGGGGTTGACATCGGTCATATCAAGTGTAACCTCCACGCTGCTGTTGTAAAACCCGTTTGCGTTGGGAGGGGCGTATGTAGCAGATGTAACCGGTTTCGTGTAGTCTATCACCACAGGACCAAAGTCGATTGTTACACCCTGGTTGCCCGCCGTATCGTGAATTATCCCCCTGAAAAAATAGGAACCCTCGTAGAGACCAGAAATACTAACCTGAGATGTCCAGGGAGAGTTATTGTTCGTAAAGAGGGGTTCCCAAGGACCGCCCTCGCCAAACTTCTTGGAAACGTTTATTTTGCTGACCCCGTCGGTGAAGGCGTCCCCCAAGGGGTCAATCCCGGTAATCTTCCAGTCGTCGGCCACCCCGGCCAACGCCAGGGTGAAGTCAGATCTAACGTAACAGGGAACACCGGGGTTTACGTTCACCCCATTGACGGTTAAGCCGCTTGCCCAGGGAGAGACGACGTCTGTCCTCTTGAACCGAACGGTACCGTCTGCCGCGATGCCCGCCACAAACACCGCACCGGCGGCATACTTGTCCCTGGTAACCGATAGCTGTCCCTCACCCGGGGCGAGTGCGTCAAAGTCCATGATCGTGCTGTTGCCTCCACCGTCAAACAACTGCTCGACATCGTCCCCCCCGGAGTTACGAGATATCATGTGGTAGCCTCCACCGACCCCCGAGTTCATGGCGGTGATCCTGGGGGACGCGGGGGTGGCCAAGCCTGTGCTATAGAGACTTTCTACAGAACTCCACACACTCTCAAACTTCCTGCGCCTTACGGTATGATTGCCCGCGGCGTCCCCGTAATCCCAGACCACCGCGAATATGCCGGTGTTCTCGAACACTATGTCGGGGCGGCCTATCGGCTGTAAGGAGGTCGCCACGTGGTACTCGGCCCCCCATACACCCGTCCACTGCCTGCACTTGAGGCTGGTCCCCTGCTCGAGGTAGACGATCCGCATGTCGTCGGAAGTATTTGCGTCAATGGCCGGCCAGGTGTTGTCCAGGGTGTTGTCCGGGTTGACCTTGCGCTCGGTCCCCCAGAGCCCGGGGTACACGACGTTCAGGAATACGTCCCACTGGCCGAACCCAGACCCTTTCTTCTCATAGACTATCTGGACCCCCAGGGTCGGCGAGTTTGAAAGGCTGGCCCGCCGGTAGTTGGAGTTGATCACCCCACCATTGGTCACGCAGTTGTAGCCGGCAACCCAGGTGGCGCCGTCGTCCTCCGAACGCCTCACCACTATCTCCAGGCGCCCCGTCGCCAGTTCGTGGGTTTCGTAGGCTATGTAGAGGTAATCTTTGCCAGAATCCGACCATCCGACCTCAATGGCCGGGTTCTCGCTGGTGCCGGTGTTTATCTTCGCGGGAGCGCTCCAGGTAACCCCCTGGTCCCCCGAACGAGAGTAATATATGTCAAACCCCGATGTATGACATACCGCGTGGACAAAGCCCCTACCGGCGGTCGTGTCAATCCACACCACGCCCTCAAAAGGCAGCGTGTTGTCGCTGGTCCACCCGTTGGGGTAGGCGGCAGCCCGGTTGGCGCTCGAGGCGGCCAGCACAAGCGAGAGCGCCATCGCCACCGCCAGCGCCAGGCTTATCAGTATGGTCTTCCTGCTTCCGGCTACACCAATCATCTGCTATCCTTCCCCCTTCTATATGACCTGGACTGTCTTGCTCGCGGAGCTCGAGGCCCCTCGTGAATCCGTTATCGTTACCGTTA
>JAHIKF010000306.1 GCA_018897875.1 Pseudomonadota bacterium
GGGGAGAGGGGAAAAGCTGGGACCGATTTGAGGCTCTGCCATCATAAAAAACCCGGCGACCTAACCTACCCCCTCTCCCCCCGCTTCGGGGGGTTTGGGTGAGGGGGGCGAGATATGGCGTTAGCGTATTGATGAAATCCTGTACTTAGCCCGCCGCTGGTGCGCGGTGCGCACCCTACATTACTTCTGGGGGAGGGTTGGGGTGAGGGGGGCGATATATGGCGTTAGAGGTATCGGCGGGCAGTGCCCGCCCTACATATCTGCTCACTGCTCACCGCTCACTGCTCACTCCCCTCACCACTCCTCCACCTCGGCCCGCCAGGGTTCTAACAGATCCCGGGGAATGTCGGCGATGAACCGGGACGGCGAATTGACGGTCATGCCGAATTGCCTGCTATACCCGATACTGGGAAAAATCACCGCCAGATAGTTCCGGGCCCTGGTCGCGGCCACGTACATGAGGCGCCGCTCCTCCTCCATTTCATCGTCGCCTTCCTGGGAGTAGAAACCCGGGAAGCGGCCTTCCGCGGCCCAGATGACAAACACCGCGTCCCACTCCAGGCCCTTGGCGGAGTGCACCGTGGACAGAGTCAAGTAATCCTCGGTGGGCGTGACCACGTCCGCCAGGCTGCTGGGGGGCTCCAGGGTCAGGTCGTTCAAAAAAGCCTGCAGCTCCTGATAGCGGGCGGTGATGTTCAGGAGGTGTTCCAGGTCCTTCATCCGCTTGGGATAGTCATCATAGCGGGCCTTGGCCAGGGGCTCGTAATAGGCCAGGGTCTGGTTCATACGGGTCATCAGGGTCTGCCCCGGTCCGTTCAGGATTTCCATGAGTCCCGCCAGGTCCTGTAATTTCTGGGATTGTTGGCGCAGCCAGGTGATCCCGGCCGCCAGGTCAAAGCCGCTCTGCACCTGGGCGTTGAACTTGTTGCAGGTGGCCCGCCCCACCCCCGGGACCAGGAGGAGCAGCCGGTTCCAGCTCATGGTGTCCTTGGGGTTGGCCACCACCCGGAGGTGCGCCAGGAGGTCCTTGATGTGGGCGCTCTCCATGAATTTGAAGCCCCCGAATTTCATGAAGGGGATGGAATTGCGCACCAGTTCGATTTCCAGGTCGAAGGAGTGATACCCGGCCCGGATGAGCACCGCCATCCGGCTCAAAGGGGTGCCCTCCTCCTGGAGGGCCTGCACCTGGGCCACCACCAGCTTGGACTGCTCGTTTTCCGTCGCGGCCCGGAAGAGGCGGGGGCGCCTGCCGTCGGCCCGGCGGGTGAACAGGCACTTGGTGTATCTGTCCCGGGCCCCGGCAATGATGGCGTTGGCCAGGTCCAGGATGGGCTGGGTGCTGCGGTAATTCTCCTCCAGCTTGATGACCCGGGTGCCGGGGAACAGGTTGGGAAAATCCATGATGTTCCGGAAATTGGCGCCTCGGAAGGAATAGATGGATTGGGAGTCGTCCCCCACGGCCATGACGTTCTTATGGGAATAGGCCAGAAGCTGCACCAGTTCGGCCTGGAGCCGGTTGGTGTCCTGGTATTCGTCCACCATCAGGTAGCGGAAGCGGTTGGACAGGTGGCGGCGCACATCCTCGTGCTCGATCAACAGACGCCGGCCTTCCAGTAGCAGGTCGTCATAGTCGAGAAGCGCGTGGCGGCGCTTTTCGTCCTGGTAGGCCGCGGCCATTTTGGCCAGATGGTCCCGCTGCTCCAGGAACTGGGGGTAATCCCGGGTGAGCAGAAAATCCAGGGACAGGTCCTTATTGACCACCGCCCCTAACATCTCGGCTATGGTCTCTTTCCGGGGAAACGGCCCGGAGAGCTTTTTAAAGCCTAACCTCTCCTTGAGCAGGTTCAGGAGATCGCCCTGGTCGGCCCGGTCCATGACCGTAAACCCCTTGGGGTACCCGAGACGCTCGCCGTACTGGCGCAGCCAGAGGTAGCAGATGCCGTGGAAAGTGCCCCCCACCACCTGGCCCAGGGCCTGGTTCAACAGATGCACCGCCCGGGTGAGCATCTCCCGGGAGGCCTTGCGGGTGAAGGTCAACAGCAGGATGGCCCCAGGGTCCACCCCTTGCTCCACCAGATACGCCAGGCGGTAGACCAGGGTGCGGGTCTTGCCGCTGCCGGCCCC
Source organism: Pseudomonadota bacterium (assembly GCA_018897875.1). Lineage (GTDB taxonomy): Bacteria > Desulfobacterota > Desulfobaccia > Desulfobaccales > 0-14-0-80-60-11 > 0-14-0-80-60-11. Next base: position 2,125 of record JAHIKF010000306.1, read on the forward strand.
GGCGATGACCAGGATAGGCCCCTCCAGGGTGGTCACCGCCTCGTACTGGGCCGGGTTGAGCTCCTTGTCGTAATCAATCCGGCGCGCCGGGGGCTCGAAAGGTTCGGGTTTGAAAGTGTAGGTCATAGGCTTTTCGGGAGTGAGCAGTGAGCCGTAAGCAGTAAGCAGAGAGTGTTATAACCTCTCATTGAAGAAACGCTTAACGGCTCACGACAAATTGTATGGTGGCACCCCCGCCTCGTTCCCAAGCTCCTGCTTGGGAATGCAAATATTAATCCAAGCTCTGCTTGGGGAAGTAGTCATATTACGAGCAATATACTGAAATTACACAAATTATTTTGCCAAGCAGAAGCTTGGCAAGACAAGGTGGTTCCCAAGCGGGAGCTTGGGAACCAGGATTCAAAACCTGCTCACTGCTTACTGCTCACTGCTCACATTCCCCTCAAAATATTCCACAATCGCCGCGGCCAGGGCCGGGATGGTGAACGCGGCCGGCTCGATCTGGGGCGTGATGCCGTATTCCGACAGCGTCGCGGTGGTGATGGGGCCGATGGAGGCCACGGTGGCCCGGGCGGCTAATTCCTGAAAACGCTCTTTGCCGATTAAACCGGCAAAGTTGTGGACCGTGCTCGAACTGGTGAAGGTGAGGATATCCACTTGCCCCGACTCCAAGAGCAGCGCCGCTTCCGGCGGCACGGACGCCGGCGGCAGGGCGCGATACACCGGCGCCACGTCGAGTTTAACCCCCAGTTCGACCAGGCCCTCAGGCAGGACATCCCGGGCCTGTTCGGCCCGGGCTATCAGGACGCGCGTCCCGCCCAACAATTTTGGCTCCAGGACTTCCAGAAGCCCCTCGGCCTGAAAAGTGTCGGGCACCACCTCCGCCACCAGGTAAAAGTCCCGCAAGGCCTGGGCCGTAGCCGGGCCGATGACCGCCAGCCGGGCGCGCCCCAAGGCCCGGACATCCAGTCCCATATGAAAGAGCCGGTCCATGAAGGCGCGCACCCCGTTGGCGCTGGTGAAAATCACCCATTCATAGCGCCCCAGGTGCTGCAAGGCCGCGTCCAGGGGCGCAAAATCCGCCGGCGGCCCGATCTCGATGGTAGGCACCTCCAGGCACCGGGCCCCGGCGGCGTTGAGCAGTTCCACCAGACGGGAGGCCTGGTCCCGGGACCGGGTCACCAGCACGGTTTTGCCCCACAGGGGCCGGTTTTCCCACCATGTCAAGCTCTTCGCCAGTTCCACCACCCCGCCCACTACCAGCACCGCCGGAGGCTTGATGCCGGCCTCTTGGGCGCGATCGGCAATGGTGGCCAGGGTCCCCACCACGGTGCGCTGGGTAAGCGTAGTTCCTGATTGGATCACTGCCGCCGGGGTCGAAGGCAGCCGCCCCGCGGCCACCAGCCGCCGGCAGTTTTCCGCCAAATTTTTCACCCCCATGAGGAAGACCAGGGTGCCGGGGTTCTGCCCCAGGGCCGCCCACGGTATGGTGCTGGTGTCCTTGGTGGGGTCTTCGTGGCCGGTGATGAAGGTCACCAGGGTGGTGTAGCGTCGGTGGGTCACCGGGATGCCGGCGTAGGCCGGCGCCGCCACCGCGGAGGTCACCCCGGGGACCACCTCGAAGGGGATGCCCGCCGCGGCCAACTCTTCGGCTTCCTCGCCGCCCCGGCCAAAGACAAAGGGGTCGCCGCCCTTGAGGCGCACCACCGTGAGCCCGGCCCGGGCTCTCTGCACCAACAGCTCGTTGATGCCGCCCTGGTCCACCGCGTGGTCCCCGGCGCGCTTGCCCACATAGAGGATTTCAGCCCCCGCCGGGACCTCTTTCAGAAGCTCCGGGTTGGCCAGCTGGTCATAGACCACCACGTCGGCCCGGCGCAAGAGCGCCAAACCTTTCACCGTAATCAACCCCGGGTCTCCGGGCCCGGCGCCTACCAAGTAAACCATAAAGTTATCTTACCATAATTTTTGCGGGGCTGGGATTGCGTCCCGCCCCGCCGGATACAAGATAAAAGAAAACAGTAAATTGAGGGGAGGGCCGGGGGATATTTTCGTCAGAGTCCCCTACCCTGCCCTCAAACTCCCCTGCCATTCTCCTGTAGGGGCGGACCCATGTGTCCGCCCTGGGCGCACAGATATAGGCGTTTACCATAAATTCTTTCCGCTTGGAGGTTCTTAAATCCCCCTAAATCCCCCTTTTTCAAAGGGGGACTTTAACAGCAATTCCTTGTAGTTCCCCCCTTTTCTAAAGGGGGGTCAGGGGGGATTAGGATGCTCCCATAACAGAAAAAACTTTTGGCAATTGCTCTATCTGCACCCCGCCGGTGAGATTTTGCCGGGTTACTACCCATCAGCCCCGCCGCTTAATGGCAGCTCTTGCAGCCCCGCCGCTGCTCCATGGACTCCACCACCCCGCGGTATTTTTCGTGGATCAATTGGCGGTCAAACTCCTGCATCCGGGCCAGCAAGTCGGCCTGCTCGGCGTCGCTGAAATAGGTCATGCACGGGATAAAGAAGTGCTTATCCTCTTTGTCGATGTGCCGGGGGTAGAACTCCACCAGCTTTTCCAGATGCTCCATGAACTCGTCCAGGGCCCCGGCCTTTTCCAGGAGATAGGCTTCCTTGGCCTTGACCAGACC
>JAHIKF010000307.1 GCA_018897875.1 Pseudomonadota bacterium
CATCAAACAAAAGATAATTTTCGCGATCCATAACCAAGCCAGCTACCACAGCTTGAGGGTTCAGATCATCGGTCCCGCTTTCATCAAGATAGCTTCCAATAATCATTGTTTGCCTATCCGGGTCATCGGAATGGTGCATGATGAACCAAAGGTCGTCCAAATATTTTGAAAACACCCTGCCCCCCTTAGGGGCGCCACCATACTTGGAACCCACAAGGGGAGGATAGGCTATCCTAATCCCCCCTCATAGGTATGTCAAGTATAATAACGCCTAATTAATCCGTGATAAGTCAAAATGGCTACGATAGATTCGACTCCAATGTACTCAAGATTCCTGCATCAACGGTTTCGTCGAATTTGCGGGCAAACAAGCCTTGACTTGCTATCAAGAATTCGGCGTCTTTGGATGTGAAGTTTTTCGGACGTAACTTTATTGTTCCATCCGGCACCCACACAATTGTCCTTTTATCGTCGTTCACGATAGTTCCCTCGTAGTTAGTATTCATTATTACCGTCTGAAAGAATGCTTCATCAGATATGAAGGTGTGCCGATAGAATCTCTTGAACCTTTCGGTCTCAGGGTTGTAGCATACAAATTCACAAAACTTCCTGCTCAAGATCATCCACTGATTTCCGATATAAGGAGTCACGCCTCGAAGATACTGTCGCTTGACAGGAATGCGTATTATCCTGTTCCTAAACTCGATACAGTAGTCCGAGATTCGAGATAGTGTGTCAGGGCGTATCTTGCTCTGGTTAGACACCTTGATGAAATCGTTTCCTATATTGCGGCTAAGAAAGTCTTGGATGTGCGTCTGCGACTTTAGTGGGAAATCCTGTCCGCTAAGGTTTATGAAGAATTTCCATTCCGAGCTGATCTTCAATAACTCCTCGATGCCTCGCAATTCAACATCTACCAAGCTGTATCCCGCCCATTGAGTGTTTTGACTTTTCAGCAAGGATGCGTTGGCAAAGCTTGACAAGAAATCTTGTATCTCCGTCTGTAATCCAACGCCTGACCTCTTGTCCACATGTACCAAGTAGTAGTTGGCGGGATGGAAAATTGCCCTAAAGAGTCTTTTGAACTGGCGGGGATACCGATGCACCAAGATGAGATATGCGATCATGCCCATAACGATCTCCTCGGACAAAAAAATCTTATCCCCAAAAACCCTGGTTTCTCGGGAGGAAATACCGGTTTTCCCTGCGGAAATTGCTAACCAGCCCTTATTACCCCGGGTTGCTGGTAGGGGAGAACCGGAAAGGTGGCAGGAGAGTTTTTCCGGAGAATGGATGGTCCAAGCTCCGGGGACCGCCATCCCCGCGTCTTAACGTGAACGGTGTTAAGACCTGGGAACGGCGGGAACCCCGGTTCAAGGCTTTAGGGGATCTACCTGAGAATATCATTCGGCTGGATCAGGGAGCTCCCCGGCGTCAGGCTTCGCCCGGGAATAAACCAACAGAGAGGAAAATAAAAAACCAAACAGAACCCCAATGAATAATCCGGCATAAAAGGCGATCATGCCCATCTTGCCCACCTCCGGAAACAGGCTAAGAGCCTCCAGATGGCCGTAAGTGCATGATAAGTTACCAGTCCCGGCGCCTTGGGGTCCTTCTCCGGGGAAAAATCAGGGGAGTTGCGAGGACAAAAACCGTTATGATTTTACTATAACCATAATTATTGTTCTTTGGAAGTACAATCGGTAAAAGTACATAAAAAGATAAGCCAACCGAAATATTTTTTCGTATAAAATCGGAATTTTCCCGCCGGAGCAGGAACAGGGGGCGATCCCGGCAACCTCTTCGGTAAATTTTTTCATCATCGGTCCCGGCCCGGGGAAAATAATCCGCTTAACCGACCCCTCAAAACACTATTTAGACCCAGCTATTTTTCAAATGCCCTGCATACATTGGCTATCTTATTGATAATCAATTTTTTTTACAGAAAACCGAAAACAGAAAACGGCATGAGAGGTTCGGACCGGCGGGGCCGCGGCCGGTCGTCATTCAGGACTTCGGGCTCAGGAGTGCCATCAACCCGGCCCCGGCATGGAGAAACGCCACCATCCAGAGGGCGGCTACGATGCCCCACACCGGCAGCACCAGCAGGCTGACCCCCAGGGTCCCCAGGGTGGCGCCCAAAAGGTCCGCGGCATACAGCCTGCCGCCCTGGGCCCGGGCCTCCGGCCGGATCTCATGCCAGATCGCGGCGCTGGCGGCAAAGATCCCGCCGCCCCCGAAACCCGCCGCTGCCAACATGAGGACGTATCCGGCCCGGGTCCAGAACTCCGAACCCGACGCCCCTATTGATGCACCCCCTGACAACCAGAGGGCCATGGATGCGGCCAGGACCGCCAGGCCCCCCTGCAGCCCCGCCAGGAGACGCGGCCCGCCCCGAGGCCCATCGGCCCAATGGGAGACCGCGGCGCTCCCCGCCGCCATCCCGGCCATAAAGGCGGCGATGAGCAGCCCCAGTTGCTGGTACAGGGAACCCAGCCTGATCTGGTAGAGCACCAGCCCCAGGATTTCCATGGCCATGGTGCCCAAACCCATCACCCCCACCTGGTACAGACAGCTGGGTCCGGGGCGGCGGCGCAGCGCCACCCCCGCCAGCCCGGTGGCCAGGGCCAGGGCCGCCCAGGGGACCGCGGGCGGCAGTTTGCCCACCGCCAGGAGCGCCTCCTTGACGCCCAGCCCTTCCTGGACGGTGCTCAGCACCAAATCAAAGAAATAGCACCTGGGGGTCAAATCGGTGTTGACGGCAGGCGCCGGTTGGCGCAGGACCTGGTCCAGGTACTGCCGGCGCCAGGGTGAGAGGTCTTGTAAGAGATAATATTCCCGCACATACTGTAACTGCAGTTGACGAATTTTCAGCCGCCGCACCAGGACCTCGGGGTCGGAGACCAAAACGCCGCTACCGGTGGAGGCGAAGAAGCGCACCTGGCCACCCGGAAAAGCCGCCACCTCCGGAAAGACCTGGCCCAGGGTGTGGTAAGCCATGGCCAGATACGCGGCCCGAAGCGGCGAGAAACTGGTCTCGGTCCCGGGGAGACCAAAGCTGAACACCCCTCCGGGCAACAGTTTTCCGGCCACAATCCGGTAAAATTCCCGGGTATAGAAGCGGTTCAACTGGGCGTTCTTGGGTTCCGGCAGGGCCAGGAGAATGACGTCGTAGCGGTGGTCCGTGGTCTCGAGAAACCGGCGGGCATCCTGGTAGATGATCTGGACCCGGGGGTCTTGCGAAAGATCGGCCGCCGCCGGCAGCAGGCCCTGGGCCAGTCGCACCAGATAGGGGTCCAGTTCGACGTAAGTAAGGCTCGTCACGGTGCGGGTCTTGAGAATCTCGGCCCCCAGGCCGGCCACCCCGCCTCCCAACAGCAGCACCCGCCGGGGCTGGGGATGTTGCAGCAGGCCCAACTGGACCTGATGCTCGGCGGTCAGGGGATCGGGATAGGTGAACTGCCAGAGGTTATTGGCAAAAAAGCTGATTTGCTCCGCTTGCCGCTGGACCGACAACAGGGCATAAGGACTGTCCACGGTGGCGATCACCTGCAGCCCGGGCCACTCCCAGCCGCGGCTGGCCACCTCCAACCGGGGGGCGAACAGGACGGCCGCGGCCAGCACCAGGAGATTAAGAGCGAGCGCCACCCGAGCCGCCAGGGACCGGGGACGGGCCAGGAACCAGGGCGCCAGGGCCAGGCCGAGCCCCATGGCCAGCCCCAGGCTCAGGTTGGCATAGCGGCCTATCAGAAAAAGCTGGAGCAGCAGGACCCCGCCGGCCGCGCCCAGGGTCTCCAGATAATAGGCCCGCCCGGCAGCCCGTTGGGGCGCCCCGGCCGCCAGGACCTGGACCGCGCCGGGGAAGAAATAGCCGGAAACCAACCCCACGGGGGCCAAGAGGAGCACAAAGAGCAGGAAGGTGGTGGACAGCGGCAGGGATTGGCCCAGGGGCAGGTGCGCCAGGCTGGGGAGGGACCGGGCCGCCAGGATGGTGAGTGGCAGAAGCAGCCCCAAGAGCGCCAGCAACCCGCCCAGCCGGCCCGGGGCCGTCTCGGGGGCGCCGGGCGCGCCCCGGCGGCCGCCCGCCAGACTGCCCAACCCGGCCCAGAGGAGCCAGGCCCACAACCCCAAGGCCAGCTTCAGCTCCTGACCCTGGGCCAGAACCATCAACTCCCGCAGGATCAGCACCTGGGAGATCATGGCCCCAGCCCCGTAGACCAGGACAACGCCTTGGAGTCGTGTAATCCGCAAGTAATTCAGATTAGTTTACTCTCGTGCCCAAGTTGCACTTGGGCACGCACGCATGGCGCAAAGCCTTTTTCCACTCGTTCCCAAGTTGTACTTGGGAACGAAAATGGTTGCCAACTTTGCGCCTCATAATTCAACCGCATCAATCTCCAACACCCCATCCTGGCCGAAGTAATTTCGAGCACTGGAATAGCGCCAGTCTTCGGGGCGGTCCACTAATCCAATCCTCACGGGATTATAGTGAATATAATCCAGCTTCTGTCTGAGCATATCTTCGGTGGTAATCGCCTGAGGGTGGAAGCCCTCCTGCCAGACCTGATGCTGACTGTTGCCTTTATGCACGCTTTTGAAGACTTCAAACTGCTTGAGTAGCCATTGCTTGTCTTCTTGCCGGGCGACCGCCAGGATTTCTTTGGCAGTATGTCTTTTAAAATCTCTGATCACCTGGGAAAGATTATCTGCGGAGACCATCAGGTGAAGGTGATTGTCGAGAATGACATAGGCATGAAGGCGCAGCCCCTTTGTTTGTCGGCAGAAGCTTAGAGACGCAGTGATAATGTCCAGATATTTTATGCGGGTGAAGACGGGCAGCCAGCCCACAATGGTGCAGGTGATGAAATGGGGTGATTCTAATTCAGCGATCTTATATCGGCTGCGCATAATGATGATAAGGTTTCAAAGCTCAGCTTTGATTAACATGGCGTTCCCAAGTACAACTTGGGAACGAGGGGACAATCTTGCGGCACCGGCCTCATTCCAGATCATAGCGCTTTAACTTTTCCCGCAGGGTTTTGCGGTCGATGCCCAGGGCCCGGGCGGTTTCGCTCTTGTGGCCGTCGCAGCGCTGCAAGGTCTGGATGATGTGATTACGCTCCAGGTCCTTGAGCAAAGTTCCGTCCGGGGCTTCGCCGGCGGGGGTCAGGATGGTGCCGGCAAAGACCAGGTCCGCGGGCTCCAGATACGGGCCGGGGCTCAAGACCAAGAGGCGCTCCATGGTATTTTCCAACTCCCGCACATTGCCGGGCCAGTCATGGCGCACCAACAGGTCCAGGGCGTCAGAAGAGATGCCCCGCATCTCTTTCCTTAGCCGGGTATTGTACTTCTCTAGAAAGTGCTCGACCAGCAAGGGAATGTCGCTTTTCCGGTCTCTCAACGGCGGCATTTGGATCAGCACTACATTGAGGCGGTAAAACAGGTCTTCCCGAAAGGTGCCGTCCTTGATGGCCTTGGTAAGATCTTTGTTGGTGGCGGCAATGATGCGCACGTCCACCGTGATCACCCGGTGGTTGCCCACCTTGGAGATCTTGCGCTCTTCCACCGCCCGGAGCAACTTGGCCTGGACCTCCAGACCGATGTTGCTGATTTCGTCAAAAAACAGGGTGCCGTTCTGGGCCAGTTCGAATTTGCCGATTTTGTTGGCGTCGGCCCCGGTGAACGATCCTTTAACGTGCCCGAAGAGCTCGCTCTCGAACAGCGTCTCCACCAGGGTGCCGCAATCCACGGTAATGAAAGGCCGGCGAGACCGCTGACTCAACTGGTGAAGCTTGCGGGCCACCAGCCCCTTGCCGGTGCCGGATTCGCCGGTGATGAGCACGGTCGAGTCCGTGGGGGCCACCCGGGCAATCATATCCATGATCCGGATCATGGATTCGCTTTCATAGACCAGGGTGTTGCGCTCGTCTTTGATCTTCAGTTCCTGGCGCAGATACAGGTTCTCCAGGTCCAGCCGCCGTTTTCCCAGGGCCCGGCTCACCAGGTTTCTCAGGTCGTCCGGGACAAAAGGCTTGGAGAGGAAATGGAACGCCCCGGCCTTGATGGATTCTACCGCGGATTGGATAGTGCCGTAGCCGGTGATGATGATGACTTCGACGTCCGGGTCCAGGGCCCGAATTTTTTTCAGGGCCTCCAAACCGTCCATGTCAGGCATTACCAGGTCCAGGAGAATGGTGTCAAACGACAGGCGCTCCAGCAGGCTGAGGCCCTGTTTGGCGCCGGCGGCCAGTTCCACCCGGTAGCCCTGCCGGGAGAGAATCTGGAAACAGGCGTCCCGCATGGCTTTGTCATCATCGATCACCAGAATGTGCGCCGGGGCCTCGGGCATGGGGGGATTTCCTTTTATGAGTCAACTAGTTATTATTTCATAAATTTTTGGTTTCATTCTATAAAAACCACCCCATGACTGTCAAGCGAAACGATCGCCTTCTTGGGGCCCGCACCGGCTGGGGAGGAACTGTCGCGGCCCGGGCGTGGATTTCAGGACTCATTTTACCCTTCTCGGCTTGTGGATGCCACCCCAGCGTCGCCGGTCCGGCGCCTCCAAACCGAACCGGTTCCTTCAGGGCTAAAAAGCCGCGTCGCATCTCTCGGTCAATTTTTGACCAGGGACCTGAGTACAGTGGTTTGTAAATACGGTAACGTATTTCTTACCCCGTGAAGATTACTTCCCCCTCACCCTGACCCTCTCCCCCATTGGGGGAGAGGGGATAAAGTGGAACCGATTTAATGCCTTATGGTTACTAAACCCGGCGATATCACCTACTCCCTCTCCACCCGCTTCGGGGGAAGGGTTGGGGTGAGGGGGCAGAACAACCGCATGCAATTTCCTAACCGGACCGTGCTGCCGAAAACTGAAAACCGAAAACCGAAAACGGCTTTAATAAGTGCTGCGCCGGTCGGTGGCAATTTTGAAGTAGTGCTGCCGGGCCTCATAGACGGTCCGGCGGGGGTCGCGCATAAACATGGCCTCGGCCTCGGGGTTGTTGAACAGGTAGAGCTTTCCGTCATAGATGACAAAGAGGTGGGGGTTGATGTCCTCCAGCCGGCCCATGGCCAGGGAGGCGGCGCAGTACCCGCCGAACTGCGGCTGATAGCTGGGGGCATCTCGTAAAAATTCATAACGGCTGGACCGGGAGGCGAAATAATAGGTGGCGCTCCCCAACCGTTCCAAAATCCTCTTGTTGCCTTTCACGGCCCGGTTGCGGGTGAAGTAGGCCATCGGGTCGTAACCGTGCAGGGCCACGGTATTGTCCAGGTTGAGCAGAGCCATGCCCGAACCCCCGGACGTAGTTGGGGGCGACTGGGCCGGGGCGGCCAGGGCCAGACCCAACACCAGCGCCAACGCCAGCCAAATTTTACCTGCAGAGGTTTTCATAACTTGCTCTCCTCCTTGTCGTCCAAGGCGCCGTGCAAACCTGGTGCAAGAGCGCCCAAATGAGTTTCGGTCTGGTGCCGGTGACTCCGCCATCTACTCCCGGTCCTTATGGGGCGGCAAACTAAAGATGGCCACCGGGTGATGCAGGAGGCGGCGATCCTCCCGGGAATAGGTTAAATTATGGAGGTAGGCCAACACCTCTTGCTTAAGGGCCGGGTCCAGATGCCGAACGTCGGACTCCAGGAAGAAGCTGAGGAGGGCCTCCCCCTCGGCGGAGCCGGGCCGGAAGCATTCTGAGACGTTGATGTGACTCTCCACCTCTTCCAGGTGGTAGGGAATCCCGCCGCGTTCCAGGATTGCTTGGATCTCCCGGCTGGTGAACATTTCCTGGTCGCTGCCCTTGACTCGCTTCAGGAACCGTTGTTGCACCTGATCGATGCCCCACGGGGTCTGATGGAAAATGAGCACCAGGCCCTTCGGGCCGATGGCCTTAAGCGCGTGGTCAATGGCCGCTTGCCGGTCCGGGATGTAGTAGAGGCAGTGGGTGAAGTGCACCAGGTCGAAGATGCGGCGGATGGCAAAGTCCTCGAAGGTGAGGGGATCGACTTCAAACCGCACCCCTTCACCGGCATGGCCGGCAAGACACTCCCGGAGCCGGCGGCAGAGGGCCGCATTGGGCTCCACCATGACATATTCCATATTTTTAAGCCGGGAATGCAGGAGCGGGGCGAAACGCCGGTCAAAGTCGCCGTTGCCGGCGCCCACGCTCAGGACCGCGAAGGGGGATTTTACCGGCAGGCGCGGCAGCAGGCGCTCCTGAGACCACCGCAGCATGGCCAGCCACTCGGTGGAATGCTTTCTGAAGGTTAAAAAACAGTGGGCATAGGCCTCCAGGGATAAAGGCGGCGCCAGTGGACCGGCGGTGTTGGTCACTGTAGTCATTTGCCCTCTCTCCATATGCTGCCCCTGCGTTTCACGGCGTTGCCCTATGGTCCCCGGTCGAAAAACCGTTAATCCGAATACTTGCCGGCGTAAATCTGGGCCATGACCCAGCGGCCGCTCACCCGCGCCGGGATGACGAGACGCTCGTATTCCTCCCCCTCGAAGTCGTCCAGCTCGGGGATAATCCGGGGCAGGTCGGCGGACGAAAGGAGCCAGGCCGGGTATTCCGGCCCCTGGGGGTCATAGCGGAAGGATTTGAAGCCCAGGTAGGTGCCCATCCGGCCCCGGATGCGGCAGGGGTGCCACTCCCCCACCAGGCCCGCCAGCAGAAAGGCGTTGACCCCGCCCGGGGCCAGGCTGCCGTAAACGATAAGTTTGGTTTCGGGGTTGTCCATGTTTGAAGAATTCAGGTTCTGATACCGAGTTGCGTTCAAAAGGCTATTTTTGTAGCCGCAGGCTTTACCGTGAAAGTCCACCCGTAGGGGCGGTTCGCGAACCGCCCCTACGAGGAATTTCATGATTGGGGGTGGCCCCAAACGGCCATGGTGGTTTAGCCTGCGCCTACACAGGCTGGAAAGCCTGTGCCACCAAAAACTTGTTGAATCAACCACTTCCCGACTTGTGGGTAATGCTTAGCCCGCCGGGGGAGGGGGAGTTTAAAGAATCACCTCCGCCGCCCCAGGCGGTTGCGCCGGGCCAGCAGCTGGTGTAGGGTGCGCACTGCGCACCTTAGCTGGCTGAAACCTAAAATTTCAGATAACCAAGTCCCCCTTTTTTAAAGGGGGATTGAGGGGGATTATTAATCACTTATCTAATCCCCCCTGCCCCCCTTTAGCAAAGGGGGGTATTGGGTGCCGCACCCCCCCCGCCTCAGCGCCGCCGCCCCAGGCGGTTGCGCAGGGCCAGGAGAAACAAAGCCGCCCCACTAAACCCCTCACTTCTCCAAAATCACTACGGCCAGGGCCCGGCCGTCTTCGTCGGTGAGGGTCAGGTGCATGCCGGTGATACCATTCTCGGCGCAGAGTTGCGCCGCCCGGCCGCTTATGAATATTTCGGGCTTGCCCAGGGGGTTGGGGATCACCTCCACCTCCCGCCAGCGGATGCCGCCTTTCCGCAAACCTACTCCCAGGGCCTTGGAGAAGGCTTCTTTGGCCGCGAAGCGCATGGCGAAGCCCGCCGCGGCCCAGGACTTGCCACGGCAATAGGCGATCTCGCGTTCGGTGAAGACGCGGGCGCAAAAGCGGTCGCCGTAGCGCGCCAGGACCCGCTCGATCCGGGCCACCTTCACCAGGTCAACGCCGATACCGTATATCATGGGCGGTTTCCGGTTTTCGGTTTTCGGTCTTCGGTCATGAAAGGCATCGCCGTCCGTCATTTACGCCTTCGAGACTACAATGGCCGTTTAGCAATGGTGGCACAGGCTTCCAGCCTGTGCACCGCACCGGCAAGATGCCGGTGCCACAAGGAACCAAGAACTTGCACGGGCGGCGTGCAGAGCACACCCTATGGAAAAAATGTCCGGCCAAACCTTAGACTTCACCCTCACCCTCTCCCTCAAGGGAGAGGGAAATAAGGAATCCTCTGCGGCGGTTATCCTTTCCGAGGGTTACTTCTTGTCCTTCTTGGGCGCCGGCGCCTTGGGCGCCGGCGCCTCCACTTTGCACATGGTGCCGGACTGTACTTGATCACAGGGTTAAAAATTAGGCTTGTGAGATCCAGGCGATATCTGGTTGGAGCCCCTTGAAGTAACAGGTCATCGCCTCCACTAGGACCGGAAAGGTCTGACGGCCCCGCACGCGACAGGTTTGGCGCAAAG
>JAHIKF010000308.1 GCA_018897875.1 Pseudomonadota bacterium
AAACAGTCTGTCTCGGTGCCCCTGTTGTCACCGGATCAACGATCCAGATGACATTAATTTATGACACAGTAGTACTAAGGTTGCCGCGTAAACAGGGTGCATTATATGTTCGACTTGAAAGCATTTTCCGAAGGCGTTTCCCAATTAGGCTCGGTGCTATCCACAGTAAAGTCAGTTATCGGTATGTTTCCTGTTCGGCAGAAGGAGCAAGCTTCCAAGGAACTCCTCCAAATTGAGGAAAAGCTCCAGATAGCTGAGGCTCAGATAGCGAAAGGATTAGGGTATGAGCTGTGCAAGTGCACTTGGCCGCCCCAAATCATGCTGCATGCCGGAGACGTGGACTATGGCGAGAGATTCCGGTGTCCTGCTTGTGGTCGTGTCGTCTCGCCTGATGACATGCCGCCTCGTGATAACAGGCAGACGATTTAAGGTCAATTATTACTTCAGGAAACCATTTCAATTTTTATGGATAATTTGTGAAAATCCTCATTCTCGGAGTCAACAGCTTCATCGGCAAACCCGAAGAAGTGACGGGGCCATGTCATAGTAAGAGGGTTGAGAAATGGGACTTAAGATGAAGTTCAAGGGGGTAGTTTTAGCGGTAGCGTATGTTGTGGCGGCTATCCCTTTCTTTGCTCATGGACAAACAAAAGGAGCGTTGGTTGGAATTATTGAACAATTAAATGCAACAGCTTATCGTATGACTGCCCTTGATAAGGCATTAATGGACTTCAATATCCAACACGCTTATAGCTTTGATGCAAATATTAAAGGTTCCCCTATAATATGGAATCATATAATATCAAAGTTTCAGACCAATTATTATATTCCTCCTAACTCAGCTTTGCTTAAAATATCAAGCAAAGATCAACTAATACAATTTGAATCTAATATAAATGGAATCAGAATAACTCTTGCTCAAGCCTTGACAGGTGTTCCCATTATAGGTGGGGGTGTCAAAGCTGGGGAGTTATTTTCCGAAATGGGCAAAATTCTTGAGGTTCAATTCGCAACTAACGAAGGCAACCAATTTTACATAATCGCAATGTTTAAAGATGGTAAGCTGCAACTTGTTCGAGAAAAAATGAAATAGCCACAACATTAGACACTTTGCTTCATTTTGTCTAATCTAAGCCGCTCATCAAATTTCTCTGGCTAACCTTCTGCCCAGGTGGTGGTCGAATCAAGACCTGGGATCAGCGGCCAGTTGCATAAATGCACCTACTGGCCCCTGACCCCTAACCCCTAACCCCTGCTTCTAAGCGCTTCGGCCTGGTGATAGTGCACCCCGATATCCCGGCGCAGCGCCAGGCGGTTGCCCTGGTCGTCTTCCCGGGGGATCACCCGGATCTTGCCGTTGTCAAAGGCGTTGAGCAACTTCTGGCGCAGGGGCTCGGCGGCCGTCCCCATGGTTTGCCCGGCCTTGACGGTGGCATTGGCCAGCAGGTAGGCCACCCGGGAGCCGTCGGACTTGAACACGCCCTCGGCAAAATCCATGGCCGACGGGATGAGAGTGAGCTTCTTTTTGTCGAAATAGTCAAAGTCCATCTCCACCACTTCGCCCTTGGTCAGGGACCAGGGATAGCCTTTCTGCTGCTTGGGGCCGCCGGGGCCGGTCACCAGGGCGATGCACAGGGAGACCTGGTCGGACCGCACTTCCGGGGCGACCTCATCCAAGGTGCCGTCCGCCATGGCCGCAACCATTGGACCCAGGTTGCGCACCCGTTTCACCACGGGCTGGAACTCCGGCTCCCCCGGACGGAGGTTGATTTCGCACACCCGGATGGCCGTGGGCTTAAAATTGCCGTCGAAGGAGACGAAACAGCCCGGATAGAGGACGCAGGGGCGCAGAACGCCCTTCTCTTTCAGGCTCCGGATGAGGGGCCGGGCGAGGGTGGCGTCGGCCAGCTCCATTAAGGCGGGGGATTCCAGGGGGTGGGGCGAAATGGAGCCCATGCCGCCGGTGATGGGATTGTCCAGGCCCGGGGGCCGCTCAAACCGTTCCGGGTAGTCCATGGCGGTGGGCAGTATTTGATAATGGCCCTCTTTATCCACCAGGATGGTGAAACTGATTTCCACCCCGGACATGCGGGCCTCGATGAGCAGGGGCCAGGAAGATTTTTTCCCGCAGCCGTGGCTGTAGGCGTCCTTGTAGTCCTTCATCAAGCCGTCGTAAACATCTTTGACGTCCCAGGTGTTGAGCATGATCCGGGCGCCCTTGCCGCCGGCGCTGTAGGGAAATTTTAAGACCGCGCCGCCGAATTCGTGGAGGTAGGCCAGGCAAGTTTTTAAAACTGCGGGGTAATCCCGGGCCTCCACCTCGGTCCAGGCCGGGGCCACCGGGATGCCCGCCTTCTCACAATATCGCTTGCCGGCGATCTTGTCGGCCTCATACTCCACCCCGGCGGCGGCCACGCCGATGACGCGGTCCCCGAACCCGGCTTCGGTGAGCCGGTCCACCAGGCCCTCGAACAGCAAGCCTTCCGGCATCACCAGGGCCACGTCCAGGTCCCCGGCCTCAAAGGCCTTAATCAGGGCCGCGGCATAGGATGGGGCCGAGTTGTCGGGCACCGGGATAAAGTCGATGGGCCAGCCCATTTTTTGGGCAAACGGCTCCATGGCGCCGGTGCCTTTGACGACGACCCCGCGATAGGCCCCGGGATAAAGCTCGCTTTTGGAGCGGCTGGTCTCCAGGGCGGCCAACAGGGTCCTGCCGTCGGTCCCCACAAAACCGATTTTCTTCTCTGTCATAGTGCGGCTCTCTGATAAAAGGAGGAAATTTCCTGCATCATATATTATCTCAGGCGGGCAAATCCATTAAAATCAACCGACGCCTCTTGGGGCAGTAGCGACGGCGCCTTCCCCGGCCTGACTCTCCCGGGGTCTTGTGGTATGATAAAAAATCTGGTTTCACAGCCAGGAAAAAGGCGGACACGCAGGTCCGCCCCTTCGACTTATCGGGTTCGTATCAGGGGAGCGTTATGGATGAAGAAGTCAGCATTCCGGGGCCGGGAATCAGTCTGGAAGGGCGGTTATTGGCCGGGGCGGCGCCCGGCGGGGCGGTCATCACCCACCCCCACCCCCTGTTCGGGGGCACTATGGCCAACAACGTGGTGTTGACCGCGGTACGCGCCCTGGCGGCCCGGGGTATGTCGGCTTTGCGCTTCAACTTCCGGGGGGTGGGGCGGAGCACCGGGGTTTATGGCGGGGGTGTGGATGAAGTGGAAGACGTGGCCGCGGCCCTGGCGTTCCTGAAGTCTCGTACTCCCGGGCCTCACTACGTGGCGGGCTACTCCTTCGGGGCCGCGGTGGCGGGTCGAGCCCTGATCCAGGGGTTGGCCGCGGACGGAGCCATCTGCATCGCGCCCCCCATCGCCTTCATGGACCTGAGTTTTCTCCCCCGGGTGCCGGGACTCAGGCTCATTGCCGTGGGGGACCGGGACGAACTCTGCCCGCTCCCGAGCTTGCGGGCGCTGATGGCAGAAAGGCAGCCGCTCCCCGGGGAGACGAGGCCTTCGATCCGGGTCATCGGGGGCGCCGACCATTTCTTCAGTAACGGTGAGGCGGAGCTGTTCCAAGTGTTGCGGGATTTTTCGTGGTAGCAGGACAACTGAAGGTGCTGCCGATAGGCTTCAATACTCTAAGCGCTGGATCAGGTGCGACTTCCCCCCTTTGAGGCGAGGGGGATTTTCTCTTTTCCCCCAGGGCCGGCTAACGGTCCATGACTCCGGCGGGATCCGGGCGGCGGAAAATATGCCGGAACACGATGGCAAAGGCAGCCGTTAGTCCGGCCACGGTTCGGACGTTTATCGGTAACCGGTTGCGTCCCTCTGGTATGGTGTCGATTCCCGGATTCTCGTAAGGGCGACCCGCCGGGTCGCCCCTACAGAGTTGGAATCTAAGTTATGGGCCCATTGCTAATTTTACCGAACGTAATCAAGTAATTGTAAGGCCCGAGTTTCACGGTCTGCTGCCGGGCAAATCCGTGGGGGGCCACGATTGCTTCCACTTCCGTCGGGTCCAGCCGGATGTGCCGGGGCGGCCCCGGAGGGCCGTCGATCTTAGCGAATTCGACGATGGCGAGCCTTCCTTCGGCCTTGATAACCCGGCTCACTTCCGCCAGGGCGCCGGCCGCGGTCCCGGCCTCCACCAGGTCATGGAGCACGGTGGCCATGAGACCCACATCCACGCTGCGGCTCTCCATGGGGACCTGTCCCGCCCCGGCCGCCAGGGGCTTGAGGTTGGCCCGGCCCTCCAGGGCCGCCCGCTCTTTGAGGGCGGCAAGGCCCTCTTCCCAGAGGTCCACGGCATAAACTACGCCGGTGGGGCCGATGAGGGCGGCGGCGGCCAGGGAGTAATTGCCCTGGCCGCATCCCAGGTCCAGAAAGGTTATTCCCTGGGGAAGATTCAGTATAGCCCACAGGGCGCCCGGATCAATCAGGTCATAGCTGCTTTCCCCGGCGCCGGGGGGGGTGGGGCTTGATGGGTGACTCACTTCTTATGCCTTCCTTTAATTCCCTGAATTATATTCAGGGTTATATTTACCAAGCTTCCATCTTCAATTCCCTCTGACCCTGTTATGGTTGAAGGCCTCTGCCTTGAAAAGTTCAAGGTTCAAAGTCAAGAGCTAAATGTAGGGCGGGCATTGCCCGCCATGCCGGGGATGGTGGGCGGCGCCCGCCTTCCATACTACTGCGCCAAATGGCCACAATTATCCCTGAATCCAGGCCTGGCTCCTGGTTATATGGAAAAACCTAAGACCCCACCTTACTCCTGTCAAGGTGGAGGGGCAAACCCCGGGCCGGAGCAGTCGCCGCCTAGAGAGGGGAATTATCCGGCATTTTCATGTCTTCCACTTTTTTGCGGGCGGTCGCGGCGGGACACCAGGTCCCGGGCGCCATCACCGGTGGCCGGATCCCATGCCGAAGCCGCGCCGTGCTTGACAGGCCCCGGGTGGGCCTTATCTTATTTAGATAGTATGTATCAACATAAAATTGCCCCGACAGCCTGAGGCGCCATACCGGGGCCGCGCCCGCCGGTGGCCCCTATAGCGAATGCTAAAAGTATTTTCCGATAGTGGAATCATTCTAATCCCCCCTAACCCCCCCTTTAGAAAAGGGGGGAACTATAAGGAATAGCTGTTAAAGTCCCCCTTTGGAAAAGGGGGATTTAGGGGGATTTAAGAACCGCAACAGGAAGGAATTTATGGCAAACGCTATAAGCGGGACTGGAGGCGCATGGCGGTTGTGCATGAGCCTGGGGCTTGCCCGCAACCATGAAAAGGTGGTAGGGTGGGCCTCTGTGCCCGCCACGATCTTGAAGTGGTGCGCAGTGCGCACCCCACAACAATTGTCCATGGATCGCCACAGGGGCTAAAGCAGCCCGCCAGGAGGAAGTGCGACATGCCCGAGGCGCAAAAGTTGGAGCACCTGAAAAAACTGGCCGCCCTGATGCGCTATCATATCCTCACCATGACCACCCAGGCCGGGTCCGGCCACCCCACATCGTCGTTGTCGGCCACCGAACTGATGGCCGGCCTCATGTTCGGGTCCATCTTCCGGTACGACCTGGACCACCCCGAGCACCCCAACAACGACCGGCTCATCTTTTCCAAGGGGCACGCCACGCCACTTTTTTATACTTTGTGGGCCATGGCCGGCAAGCTGACGGCTGCGGAACTCATGACCTACCGGCATTTCGGCAGCCCCCTGGAAGGCCACCCCACCATGAGCTTCCGCTATACCGAGGCGGCCACCGGCTCCCTGGGGCAGGGCCTGTCCATCGGCTTGGGGCTGGCTTTGAACGGCAAGTACCTGGATAAGCTGCCTTACACCACCTACGTGCTCTTAGGCGACAGCGAGATGGCCGAGGGCTCCCAGTGGGAGACCATGCAGCTGGCGGCCCACTATAAGCTGGACAACCTGGTGGGCGTTCTGGACGTCAACCGCCTGGGCCAGCGGGGCGAAACCCTGTACGGCCACGACCTCATGGCCTACGAGAACCGCATCGCCGCGTTTGGCTGGGAGACCATTTTAGTTGACGGCCACTCCTTCCCCCAGGTTCTGGCGGCGTATGAGCAGGCTATGACCGTGACCGGCAAGCCCGTCATGATCATCGCCAGGACCATCAAGGGCAAAGGGGTGTCGTTCCTGGCGGACAAGAACGGCTGGCACGGCAAGACCCTGAGCCCGGCAGAGCTGGAGCGGGCCCTGCCGGAGTTGGGCCCGGTGGATCAAGCGGTCCGGGGGGTGGTGAGCCGGCCCGAAGACCTGAAACCGGATAGGGTGGCGCCCCAACCCGCCGGGAAACTGGCCTATGAGCCGGGCGCGGCCGTGGCTACCCGGAAGGCTTACGGCAACGCCTTAAAACGGCTCTATCCCCAGTTTCCCAACCTGGTGAGCCTGGATGCCGAGGTGAGCAACTCCACCTATGCCGAGATCTTCGGGGACGCCTATCCCCAAAAATTTTTCGAAATGTACATCGCCGAGCAAAACATGGTGGGCGCCGGGCTAGGCCTGGCCACCCGGGGCAAAATTCCCTTTGTTTCCACTTTCGCAGCCTTTTTCTCCCGGGCCTTCGACCAGATCCGCATGAGCCAGTACTCCGAGCCCAACCTCAAGTTTTGCGGCTCCCACGCCGGGGTCTCCATCGGCGAAGACGGGCCGTCCCAGATGGGCCTGGAGGACCTGGCCATGTTCCGGGCGATTTTGGACAGCGTGGTGCTCTACCCGGCCGACGCCGTGTCTACGGAGCGCCTGGTGGAGGCCGCCCTAAAACACCACGGCATCGTCTATATCCGCACCAGCCGCATGGCCACCCCCATCATCTACGACCCCGAGGAGGAATTTCCCCTGGGCGGCTGCAAGGTGGTGCGCCAGAGCGACAACGACCTGGTCACGGTCATCGGCGCCGGCGTTACCCTGTTCGAGGCCCTGGCCGCCTACGAAGAATTGCGGCAAGAAGGCATTAACATCCGGGTCATCGATCTCTACAGCGTTAAGCCGGTGGACGCGGCCACCTTAATGGCGGCCGCCAAAGCCACCCAAGGCCTCATCACCGTGGAAGACCATTATCCCGCCGGCGGCATCGGCGAGGCGGTGATGGCGGCGCTGGCTCCCAACCCGGTGCGCCTCTATTCCCTGGCGGTGACCAAAAAGCCTAAAACCGGGAAGCCGGCGGAACTCCTGGATTACGAGGACATCTCCCGGAGCGCCATCGTCAGGCTGGTGAAGCAAATCAAATCAGGGTGATAGAATGGGGATGATGGCTGTAGGGGCGGGTTTAAAACCCGCCCCTACGAACGGTTCTGAGTTTTCAGTAGGGTGCCCCGGCGCACCCTGCCCATTAATCAGAGAAAGGGAAAACCATGCGAGTGGGCATCGCCGCGGATCACGGTGGCTTCGAACTGAAGGAACAACTGAAGCAGGAACTCAAGACCCTGGGCCATGAGGTGGTGGACTACGGCGCCCATGAGTACGCCCCCCAGGACGACTACCCCGATTTGGTGGTGCCCCTGGCCCGGGCGGTGGCCCAAGGCGAGGTGGAGCGAGGGCTGGCTTTTTGCGGCAGCGGCGTGGGCGCCAGCGTGGCGGCGAACAAGGTGCCGGGAGTGCGGGCGGCCCTGATCACCGACCCCTACTCCGCCCACCAGGGGGTGGAAGACGACGACATGAACATCATGTGCCTGGGGGGTCGGGTAACCTGTTATGCCCTGGCCTGGGAGTTGATCCAAACCTTCCTGAAGGCCAGCTTCAAGGGGGTGGACCGGTTCAAACGCCGCCTCGATAAAATCAAGGCCCTGGAAAAACAGGAGCAACCGGTATGAAAGCCAATATTGGCAGATAGAGGTCAGCGGAGATTTTTTATGACCCAGCAGGGTTGCGACATCGGCTTGATCGGTCTGGGGACCATGGGGCGCAATTTTGTCCTGAACCTGGCGGACCACGGGTTTGCCGTGGCGGTGTATAACCGCACCGCCGAGAAGACCAAGGACTTCATGGACAACGAGGTGGGCGCCCGCCCCATCCAGGCTGGATATGACCTGCAAGAGTTTATCGGTCTCCTGCGCCAGCCCCGGGCCCTCATCCTGCTGGTGGCGGCCGGCGCCCCGGTGGATGCGGTGCTCCGGGAACTTTGGCCGTTGCTGTCGCCCGGCGATCTCGTCATTGACGGCGGCAACTCCCATTTCACCGATACCAACCGGCGCGGCAGATTCCTGTCCGGGAAACAGCTCAACTTTATGGGCCTGGGAGTCTCCGGCGGGGAAGCCGGGGCCCGCTATGGCCCCAGCCTGATGCCCGGCGGCTCCCGGGAGGGCTACGACCGGGTGGGTCCCATGCTGGAGGCGGCTGCGGCCCGGGTCAAGGGCGAGCCCTGCGTCGCCTACCTGGGGCCGCGCTCTGCCGGCCACTACGTCAAGATGGTCCACAACGGCATCGAGTACGGCCTCATGGAACTGATCGTCGAGACCTATGATCTGTTCAAGCGGGGGCTGGGGCTGACGCCGGCCGAGCTGGCCTCCATCTATGACCGCTGGAACCGGGAGGAGCTCAACTCCTTCCTGGTGGGAATCACCGCCAAGATCTTTACCCGGCAGGATGACCGCACCGGCAAGCCCCTGATCGACCTGATCCTGGACAAGGCCAAGCAAAAAGGCACCGGCATGTGGACCTCCTGGGATGCCATGGACCTGCAGGTGGGGACGCCTACCATCGACGCGGCGGTGGTCATGCGGGACATGTCGGGTTACAAGGAGGAACGGCTGGCGGCGTCCCAGGTCCTGGCCGGGCCCTGCCAAACCTTTAAGGGAGATCGGCAGCGCTGCATCGGCCAGGTGAAAAACGCCCTATACGCCGGCATGATCGCGACCTACGCTCAGGGCCTGGCCCTGCTCCAAAAGGCCTCCGCCACGTATGACTATGGCCTGGACCTGGAGGCCGTGGCCCGCATCTGGCGGGGCGGCTGCATCATCCGGGCGGCCCTCCTGGAAGACATCCGCTCCGCCTACAAGACCAAAGCGGAGTTGCCCAACCTCCTCATGGACCCCCACTTGGGCAAGGAATTCCTAAGCCGGGAGGCGGACTTGCGGGAAGTGGTGCAGATGGCCGCCGCCCTGGGGCTGCCGGCCCCGGGCCTGATGGCGACCCTAAGCTACTTCGACGCCTACCGCAGCGCCGTGCTGCCGGGCAACCTGATCCAGGCCCAACGGGACTTCTTCGGGGCGCATACCTACGAGCGCCTGGACGCCCCCGGCGCTTTCCACACCGAGTGGGAGGAGGAGTGAGTAGGCCATGGCCTCTGATACGAAGTTGCAGTCAAAAAACTATGAAAATTCATGTCATTCTGAACGGAGCGCAGCGCAGTGAAGAATCTCGGCGGCTTTAAAGGAGAGATTCTTCGCTGCGCTCAGAATGACAAAAATAGTCTTTTGATCGCTCATTGGTATGAAATTGCGGCGACCCGCATGGCCCAAGGCGGCCACCATCGGGTGACCCCCGCCTTTCTCCAATGCCAGGAAGACCAGCCCGTCTGCCGGGTCGCCACGGTTCAGCCATGATCGACGTGTATCCCGACTTGGAGTCACTGAGCCGGGCCGCCGCAGCTTTGCTGGTGAGGCAGGCGAATCTGGCCGTGGCCGCCCGGGGCCGGTTCAGCGTGGCCCTCGCGGGCGGCGCCACCCCCCGGCGCACCTATGAACTGCTGGCCGCCCCGCCGCTTAAGGATCAGGCGCCCTGGGACCGGATGCACGTCTTCTGGGGGGACGAGCGCTGCGTGCCCCTAAACGACTCCCGGAGCAACGCCCGCCTGGCGAAGGAAGCCTGGCTGGACCACGTGCCCATCCCCGGCACCCAGATTCACCCGATGAACTGCGCCCCCGACCCGGCCGCGGCGGCCCGGCAGTATGAGGCGCAGCTCCGGGAGTTCTTTGCCGGGCAGCCACCCCGGCTGGATCTGGTCCTCCTGGGCCTGGGGCATGACGGCCACACCGCCTCGCTGTTCCCGGGCACCGCGGTGCTTAAGGAGGGCGAGCGCTGGGCCGCGCCGGTCTACCTGGCCGAGGCCGACCTCCACCGGGTCACGCTGACGGCCCCCCTGATCAACCAGGCGGCGGTGGTGGCCTTTCTGGTGGCGGGAGGCGCCAAGGCCGGGGTCTTACGGGAAGTGCTGCATGGTCCTCGGGACCCGGCGCGCCTGCCGGCCCAACTCATCCAGCCGCAAACCGGGGAACTGCGCTGGCTGGCGGATCTTGCGGCCGCAGGCTCTTTACCGTGAAAGTTCAGTTGTAGTGGCGGGTTTAAAACCCGCCACTACAGGGGCTTTCATGCTTAGGGGTGGTCAATTCTGCGGCTATGAACGTTTCCCGTGAAAGTCCACCCGTAGGGGCGGTGAGCGCACCGCCCCTACAAGGAATTTCATGCTTGGGGGTGGCCCCAAACGGCCATGGTGGTTTAGCCCAGGACGGCAGCTCGGTCCAGGCCTGAACCGGGGAATAATCATGGGCGTCAAGGGTACCGGTCCACCTCCCTTGACCTCGCGCCCTGGAAACACGTTTTTCAGGATAAAAATTCTCTTCGGACGTCATTCCTGCCTTGATTTTTTCTTGATACCGGGAGAAAGTTGACCTTGAGACCATAGCCTTCGGTGTGCATGAAAAAACTGGAGCCCTCATGAGAAAACTTTCAGCCTCGATTTTATCGGCGGATTTCGGCCGGCTGGCGGAGCATGTCCGTGAAGCGGAGCAGGCCGGGGTCGACTGGATTCACGTGGATGTTATGGACGGGCATTTCGTCCCCAATCTCACCATCGGCCCGGCGGTGACCCGGGCCATTCGCCGGGCTACCGCGCTCCCCCTGGATGTCCACCTGATGATCAGCAATCCCGAGCGCTATGTCGAGGCCTTTGTGGAGGCCGGGGCCGATTGGTTGGGCATCCACGTGGAAGCCACCGTGCACCTGGAACGGCTCATCCAGCAGATCAAGGATACCGGCGCCAAAGCCGCGGTGACCCTGAACCCCGCCACGCCCTTAAACTGCCTGGAATACGTCCTCAAAGACGTGGATATGGTCCTGTTGATGACCGTGAACCCCGGCTTTTCCGGCCAGAAGTTCATCCGGGGCGTCCTCCCCAAGATTCGGCGCCTGCGCCAGATGATCGACGAACAGAAATTGGATGTCCTCATCCAGGTGGACGGCGGGGTGGCAACCGACACCGTCAGCGACATCGTCGCCGCCGGGGCCGACGTCCTGGTCTCCGGCTCCGGCCTCTTTAACGACAAGCCTGTGGCGGAAAACGTGCGGCAGCTGCGGGAGTTAATGAAATAGCTGGGCTGATAATCAGGCTAATTTAGTGTTTAATAATCAACAAGACCTGAAATCATGCCGGAAAGGTACGAATTGGGAGATGTAAATCCTCCTTTCCTAAAGGGGGATTGAGGGGGATTATCGGGAGGTTATTTATAATCCCCCTGCCCCCCTTTACAATAGGGGGTAAATAAAATGCCTTCCCAAGGTTATTTTATTTACGAAACGCATCATTTTGATAAATCGCAGCATAAAATCATACCTACGGTAACCGGAATCGGGAAGGAGGGTTGTAATGGCAGGGAAACCCCGGCAGACCAAGATCGAGGCACTGCTCGGCAACGAAACGGCTTTGCGTGCGGCACGCCGGTCCTACCAACCGCATCTGTGCCCGCGCCTGGCGGCAGGTATCGGGAGCACCCGCCCTCTCCCGGGATTTGCCCTGGACGTGATCAGGGTGGCCCGGGAACAGTTGCCCTTTGTGAGCAAAAACGAGCTGGTAGAAATCGTTCCGGATAGCCAGCCGCGCCCGGGAAAGATAATACGTCTGGGCGTCGTGCTCTCCGGGGGTCCGGCCCCGGGCGGCCACAACGTCATCGCCGGCCTGTTTCAGGCGGCCAAGCGGGCCCATCCCGACAACCAGGTGATCGGCTTTCTGGCTGGCCCCAAAGGCATCATCACTGATAAACATGTGGAGATCACCGCCGACATGGTGTCCAATCACCTGAATTCCGGCGGCTTTCACATGTTGGGCACCGGCCGGGATAAGATTGATACCCCCCAAAAAATGAAGCAGTGCCGGGAAACCTGCGCCGTTCTCAAGCTGTCCGGTCTGGTGGTGGTGGGGGGCGACGATTCCAACACCAACGCCGCCTTTCTGGCGGAAAATCTCCGGGGCATCGGCACCCAGGTCATCGGCATCCCCAAGACCATTGACGGGGACCTCCAGGTGCCGGGGCTGCTCCAGATTCCCTTCGGCTTTCACTCCGCTTGCATGGCCTTTGCCACGGAGGTGGGCAATCTCAACTCCGATTGCAAGTCAGACCTGAAATACTGGCATTTCAACCGCCTGATGGGCCGCAGCGCCAGCCATATCGCCATGGAGGTGGCCTTCCAGACCCATCCCAACGTCATTCTGATCGGGGAAGAGATCGAAGAAAAGGAACTCACCATCCACAACGTGGTGCGCCTGATCGCCGACGTGATCGTGGATCGGGCCCGGGAAGGCAAGAATTACGGCACCATCCTCATTCCCGAGGGCATCCTGGAGTTCATTCACGAAGTCAATGTCTTGATCATCAAGATCAGTTACATCATCGCCGCCTACAACCGGGAGGCCTCGGAAGACGAGTCCTTCCACAAGCTCTCTTATGAAGAACAGGTGCAGCTCATCGACAACAACGACATCTGGCGGGACTACGACAGCCGCGTCTTCCTGGGCTTTCCGGGCCTGCTCCAGAAGGGCCTGCTGCTGCCCCGGGACAGCCACGGCAACTTCCCGTTTTCCCTGGTGAACACCGAGCGCATTCTCCTGGAGATGGTGGCCACCTATCTCCGCAAGCAGAAGGCCAAAAGCATTTACAAGGGCACTTTGCGCACCCAGAATCATTACTACGGCTATGACGGCCGGGGCACCTTCCCCACCAAGTTCGACTGCGACTATGGCTACAACCTGGGGTTTGCGGCTTATAGCCTCCTGGCCAACGGCGCCACCGGCTACATGGCGGCCATCAAAGATCTGCATTTACCGGTGACGGACTGGCATCCCATCGGCATCCCCCTGGCGCCCCTGATGCACCTGGAAGAGCGCAAGGGACGCCTGGAACTGGTGATTGCCAAGCAGAAGGTGGACCTGGAGTCGCCGGCCTTCAAGCTCTTGGAGCAGGAACGGCAGAAGTGGTCCCTTGAGGACCAATACCGTTTCCCCGGCCCCATCCAGTTCGACGGCCCCGCCGCGGACACCAAGCCCATAACGTTGCAGCTCAACTCTCTTTAGGGGGGCAGGCCTGGGGGCCGAAAGGCACGGACGGAGCGAGGTCGGCACGAAACAAAGAGCTGATTTTCTCAGATGCGGCCAAAAGCCCCCGCCAACGCCATCCGGGTCAGGCATTTAAGCCGACGTCATTTTGTCTGGCCCGGACCGGCCCGCTCGGGCCAGCAGGCTTTCCCGTATGCGGAAGAGATTTTCTCCCCAGCCGCATTTTTCCAGGTATTTCTGCAACCTGCTGGGGTTGTGCCGGTAAACCCCCACTAACTGCCGCCAGAATTGCCACCGGAAGTCGGCCACGACCCCCTGGCGCCAGACCAGCTTGAGGAGCGTTATGAGATCCTTGAATTTACCCCGGAGGGGAAGCCGCTCTTTCTGCTTGCCGTAGTTCTGGCCTTTATTCTTCCCGGCGGCGGCGGACCGGGTGGGCCTCATGGCCAGGATGTCTTGGTAGGACCGGGCCAGGTAGTTGGACGGCTCATACAGGTAGTCCACCGCCCGGACGTACTCTGCCGTGATCTCGGCTGCAGGGCGGGCCGGAAGAAAGTTAAAGTTCGTGTCCACCATGTCGGCGGAAACCCCGGTGCCAAGCAGCCGGTTCTCCTCCTTAAGCCGGTCCCATAAGGCGGTATTGGGGAGCGCCTGCAATAGGTTCACCATCACCACGGGCAGGTTATGCTGGGCCACGAAGGCGCAGATCCGGTCGCCGGCCCCCTTGGTCTCCTGATCAAAGCCCATGATAAAACTGGCGAGCACCCCCAAACCGTTCGCCCGGATGTTGGTCAGAGATTCCCCCAGGGGGTCCTTCACGTTTTGATACTTCCGGTTGCCCACCAACACCGCTTCGTCCGGAGACTCGACCCCGATAAAGATATTACAGAAATTGGCTGCGGTCATCAGGTCCACCAGGGGCATATTTTGCCCGAGATTGGCCGACGCCTGGGTCCAGAAGCCGAACGGTTCGCCATGACTCTTCTGCCAGGGAATAAGTTTCTCGAGGATGGCCCGGGCATGGGTCGGGTTGCCGATGAAATTGTCGTCGCAGATAAAGACCTCTCGCCGCCACCCCAGGTTATAGAGGGTTTCCAACTCCGCCAGCACCTGATCGGGGCTTTTGTAACGAGGCGTGCGACCGTAAAGGTTGATGATATCGCAGAACTCGCAATTGAACGGACAGCCACGGGAAGTCTGGATGCCCAGGATGATGTAATCATCCAGATTGAGCAGGTCAAAACGGGGCACCGGCGACAGGGTCATCTCCGGCCTGCCGTCCGGCTCGATGACGCCGTGGGTCTCACCGGCCCGGTACGCCGCCAGCCAGAGCGGTAGGGTAATTTCTCCCTCACCCCGGACGAGGAAATCGGCTCCCGCCGCCAGGATGTCCTGGGGCACCGAGGTCGCAAAGGGGCCGCCCACCACCACGGTTTTGTGCCGGGCTTTGGCCTCCCGGATAAGGTCTATCAGTCCTTCCCTTTGGACGATCATGCCGGAGAGCATCACGATCTCGGCCCAGTCCCAGTCGTCGGGGTGGAGTCGCCGCGTATTGAGGTCCGCCAGGCGGAACTCCCAGTCACCCGGCAGAAGGGCGGCCAGGGTAATGAGACCTAAAGGCGCCATGAGGGTCTTGCGCCCCAATAGTTTGCATGACTCCTGCAACGACCAGAATGAATTGGGAAATTCAGGATTGATCAACAGAACCCGCATCGACTACCTCCGGGAAGCGCTGCCGGCATCGCCCCCAGTGGGGGAAAAGGCCCGGTGCGGTTCCCTCTAAACGTGATCATGGCTTTCCGGGTAAGCCGTAGACCGATCCGTCTCCCCGGAAAACCTCAAGATTTGCCCTGAACCAAGCGTCACGCGCCACGCCGCCACGGGTCATGAATCCGGCGGACCCGGCTCAGGTGGCATGTAGGCCCAGGTTTATCTTAGACTGAGTACTGATTGCAACGGCCGCCGCCCCAGCCGCGCCAGATCGCGCCGGCAAAGGCTGGGCGTCATTGGGTGCCAAGGCTTCCAGCCCACCGCGTCAGCCGAAATCCAGGTTCCCAAGTTTAATTATTATATGGCAGATTAAACCCAAAGATCAACTTTATCGGTGCAAAGGGTTGTCTTCGGCAAGGGGGCGTTTTATTTTAATCAAATGGCAAGAGAGTATTAAACATCTATTGGAGCCTGACGCGGTTCAGGCTGGCGCCTAATTTCGGCAGAAAGGCGGCCCGAATTGGATCCTTTTGCGCCAAAGTCAGAATCCTGAGAGTAATATGGAAAAATCGAATTTGAACACTACGCTGCAGCAGGCGCACGCAGCCTTAAAGAAATATTGGTATGTGCCGGGTTTGCTGATTTTATTGGCAGTATTGTTTCTGGCGGGTTCCTGGTACGGAAAAACAGTCGCAGGTCAAAATGCTGCCGGGAGCCGCCGCATCTTGCACTATGTGGATCCCATGAATCCGGCCCACACGTCTGCCGAGCCG